>JAEZGR010000295.1 GCA_023437255.1 Pseudomonadota bacterium
GTGCAGCAGGACCCCAAGGTCGTAGATTTCGCAGTCGACGCCGCAGGGCAGCTCTTCTGGAACGAACAGCCCGTGAGCATGGACCAGCTGCAGGGGCTGATGGCCGTCGAGGCTGGCGCTGATCCTCAGCCGGAGCTCCGTATTCGCGCCGATCTCGACACGCGCTACGAGGTGCTTGCCCAGGTGATGAGCGTTGCTCGGCGTTCGGGTCTCAAACGCATCGGTTTCGTGACTCGTCCTGCCCCCACAGAAGCAAAGGCAAATACCGCATCGGTCGAATAGAATCACGGTATGCGAATACTCGTGATCGAAGACGATGAGACCCTGGGCCACGCCCTGCGGGAATTCCTGTCACAGCAGGGCTATGCCGTTGACTGGTTGCAGGAAGGCAGCCGCGTGGTCGATACCGTGGTCGGGCAGCATTACGACCTGCTGCTTCTTGACCTGAATCTTCCGGACAAGAGCGGGCTCGACGTACTGCGCGAGTTGCGAGCTGCCTCTGAAACCCTGCCGGTTCTCATATTGACTGCGCGCGACGGCGTCGAAGATCGCGTGGCCGGGCTCGACGGCGGCGCAGATGATTATGTCACCAAGCCGTTCGAGCTGGCCGAACTGGCCGCCCGTGTGCGTGCGCTCGGGCGCCGGCGCTCGGGCCAGGTGCATGCCGTCATCGAGGCGGGTCCGCTACAGTTCGATACCGTGGGCCGCGAAGTTCGCGCGCGTGGCGAACGCCTGAGTCTCTCGGTACGCGAGCTTTCAGTACTCGAAATGCTGATGGCGCGCGCCGGTCGGGTCGTCACCAAGCGGCAGATCGTCAATTCGCTGTCGGCCTGGGATGCCGATTTCAGCGAAAACGCGGTAGAGGTGTACATCTACCGCCTGCGGCGGCGGCTCGAAGGCACGGGCGCGGGCATTCAGACCGTGCGCGGCTTCGGCTACCTGCTTGAAGTCGATGAAGCCGGCTAGCCGACTCGCGCGACTGATTCCACGAGGTTCACTGGCGCGTCGTCTGGTACTGCGCCTGATGCCGGCAGTGGTGGTGCTGATCGTCATGGACGTGGTCGCCACCTGGTATTTCACAGGCACCATCAGCCTCGATGAATGGCTGGAGCGCGATCTCTTCTGGGCAATGCTGCTGAGTCAGGTGGTATTGCTCGCCGTATTTGGCTGGGTGCTGATCAGCGGCATCCGTTCCGGCCTCGATAGTGTGAATCGGCTTTCTTCCGAGATCAGTCAGCGCTCCATCGATGATCTGCAGCCACTCGACACGCAGGCGCTTTCCAGCGAAATAGCGCCACTGGTGGCCCACATCAATGATCTGTTGCGCCGGCTCGACGACGCCGTGCAGGCTCAGCGGCGCTTTGTGGGACATGCCGCGCACCAACTACGAACGCCGCTTACCGGCCTGAAGCTGGAGTGTGAACTGATGCTCGCAGGGAACCTGCCTGACGATGTACGGGCGCGAGCAGAGCGCATCAAGTCGGCGACCGATCGCATGATTCGATTGGGGCAGCAGTTGCTGGTGCTGGCGCGGGCAGATTCATCCACGCGTCCACAGGACAGCTTCGTGCGCACCGATCTGGGCGAATGGGCACGCACGAGTGCGGCGGACTGGTTGCCGCAGGTCCGGGAGGCCGGCCTCGGGCTTGAAATGCACGCACCCGATGAGCCCGTATGGGTCGACATCGATCCAATATTGCTGGGGGAGCTGCTTTCCAACCTGCTCGACAATGCACTGCGGCATGCCAGAGGTGCCACGGCCATTCGGCTGCAGGTCGGTGTCAATCCGCCCACGCTGACGGTCGAAGATGACGGACCGGGCATGGCGCCCGACGAGGCGCAGAAAGTGTTCGAGGCGTTCTATCGGGGCCCAGGAAGCCTGCCGGGTGGCTCGGGCCTGGGGTTGGCAATCGTGCGCGAGATCGCTGGCGCACACGGCGCGTGGTGGAACCTGCTGAGCAGGCCTGCCTTTGCGGGTACCCGGGTCACCGTGGTGTTTCCGGGGCCCCGCAAAGGCACTCGCCTGCGCCGTCAGGAAGACGCCGCGGTTTAGCGAGCGGGCTGAGTGCCGTACACGCCCGGGGTGGGAGCCGGCTGGGCGCCGTAACCGCCGGTGGCCGGTGGGGCCTGGTACGTGCCGCCCGGAGCGGGTTGTGAGCCGTAGGTGGGCGCAGGCGCCGGCTGGGTGCCGTAGGTGCCGCCAGGGGCCGGAGCAGGCTGCGAACCATAGGTGGTGGCGGGTGCGGACGGGGTCGAGCCGTAGGTGCTCGACGTTGTGGCGCCCGGCGTACCCGCGGGCACCGTGATGGTCATTTCACGCAATACACCGCCACCCGTCACGCTGCCGTGCTTGACCGCACTGCCATCGGACATCAGGCGCTCGCAGTCGGCGCGTTGATCGCTCGGAAGGCGGGCGCAACGTGCGGCCGCATTTGCACTGGTGTCGGCCTGGGGAGTTGCGAGGCGGTTACGGCGAGCCTCTTGAAGCGCAGCGCCCGCTTCGCGCCGGCAGGTCGCCTTGGATTCAGCGTCGGTGAGCGTTTCGCAGCGCTGCAAATCTTCTTTGTAGCGTGCCTGCATTTCTGCCATGGAAGCCGACTGGGCACCGGCCGCGAGCGGCATCAGCCCGGCGGCAGCAATGGCGAGCATCAATGGTGTAGTTCGAACATGCCGTTTGATAGCCTTCATGGAACCTCCAGTGTTTGACGGTTGCAAGGCCAGTTCCAGTGTAAACCCCGGAAAGTGTAAAACGGATGTACCGGTTCTGGCCTCAGCCCTTGGTCTGGGCGTTGTCTTTTTCTCCCAGCTCGTGCCGAAGTTGCCGCTTGATGGCTGCCCGCATCAGGAGCATGGCGGTAACCGGCGACGTGATGATCAGAAAGAAACTAACCAGCAAGGAATGTGCCACGAAGCGGTGCTCGACAAATGAGGCCGCGACAAGAATTGACACAACGAGGCAGAACGAGGCGAGCGTGTTTCCCAGAGTGGGGGCGTGAATGCGGCTGTAGAAGTCAGGCAGACGCAGCAGACCCAGCGACCCCGTCAATGCAAAGAAACCGGCGATGACGAGCAGCAGCGCAATGACGCCGGCCACCCAGACAGGAAGATCGGGCATCATGGCTCTATGACCTCACCACGCAGCAGGAACTTGGCCATTGCAACCGAGCCGACGAAGCCGAAGATGCAGATCAGCAAGGCAATATCGAAGTAGAGCGGCGAGTCAAAGCGCAAGCCCAGCGTCAGCAGAATCAGCATGCCGTTGATGTACATGGTGTCGAGGGCGAGAACGCGAGCGGCCATGGTGGGTCCGGTGCTCAGCCGATAGACAGCCAGCACCATACCCAATAC
>JAEZGR010000299.1 GCA_023437255.1 Pseudomonadota bacterium
GCTGTGGCTGTGCGCCGGCGGGTCGGCGGGGGTCGGTGCCGCGGCGTCGGGCCGGATCACTGGGCAAAACCGAAGCCTAGCGCTTCATGAATCAATTCGATCCAACGGGCAATAAGGGGGGCGGGCATGCCTAGCATGAGCCTATTTATGTCGCAAGTTTTCAATGGCCTGGCGTTGGGGGTGCTGCTCGCGCTCATCGCAACCGGGCTGACCATCATCTACGGCACATTGGGGGTGATCAATTTTGCGCACGGCGCGTTGTTCGTAGTCGGTGCCTACGCGGGATTCTCGCTCTTCGTGGCCACGAATTCCTTCGTCGTCAGCTTGATCGGGGCAGCGTTGGTCGCCATGGTCGTCGGGCTCATCATGGAGCGGGGGTTGATACAAAGGTTCTATAACCGGCCACATGAAGACCAGATATTGGTGACCTTCGGCATCAGTATCGTGCTCGTCGAGATCGTGCGTGGCATCTACGGTGGTGTCGGTCAGCGCGTTCCGCTGCCCACCTGGGGCGAAGGGGTGGTCAACATGGGCTTCATGACCTATCCGTTGTACCGCCTCGAAATCATGGCCATCGCCGCATCGGTGCTCTTTGTCTGCTGGTATGTCCTGTACAAGACGCGCCTGGGTCTCATCATCCGGTCGGGCATTGAAGACGCGCTCATGGTGCGCATGCTGGGCATCAACGTGCTGCGTTACTTCATGTTGGTGTTCGGGATCGGTGCCGCAGCTGCCGGCTTTGCGGGAATGATCTATGGCCCCATGGTCTCGATCGTGCCCGACATGGGCTTCCGTGTGCTGATCCAGTCGTTCGTGGTGGTGGTGTTGGGGGGCGTGGGCTCCTTCCCGGGTGCCATTCTCGGGGGGCTGATCGCGGGCCAGATCCTCAGTCTCACGTCATTGTTCAATCCGGTTTACTCAGACGTCATGCTGTTCGCGGCCATGGCGCTGATCCTGATTTTCCGCCCGCAGGGTCTTATGGGTGTGGAGGGTAGAGCATGAGCCAGTCCAACGAATCCGTCATTCAAGGCGCTCCGGTGTCAGTGGGATCGGTCGTCGACCCCCAGGGCAGCGCCTTGCGCCAGCGCTACGGGGTGCTGCTCGTTGCTGCACTGATTCTTGTGGTCGCTCCCTATGTGGCTCCGGTCATCGGTGCGGGGCCCGACCTGCTCAGCCGCGTGCTGATCTGGGGCCTGTTCGGGCTGGGCTTTGACCTGCTGTTCGGCTATACCGGTCTACTTTCTTTTGGCCAGGCCGCCTTCTACGGGACCGGCAGCTTCATCACGGCCTACCTGCTCACCACCGGCATTATCGACAACATGCTCATTGCCTTGGTGGTGTCGGTCATCGGCGCCTCCATACTGGGCCTCATCATCGGCTATCTCACCCTGCGGCGCAGCGGCATTTACTTTGCCATGAGTACGCTGGCCTTTGCGGAGATGATCTACTTCCTGGAGTTCGGCCCGTTGCGTGACTGGACGGGCGGCGAGAACGGCATTCCGGGCATCCCCGAGGCCGTGGTTGATCTGGGCTTCCTGCAGATCAATGTGGGCTTCGGCTGGCCGATGTACACCTTCCTGGCCGTGCTGTTCTTCCTGGGCTTCGTGGTCGCACGCCGTATCTCGTTGTCGCCGTTCGGCGTGGTGCTGACGGCCATCCGCGAGAACCCGGAGCGCGCCATGGCAGTGGGTCACACCATTCAGCGCTACAAGCTGGCCGTGTTCGTCATCGCTGCCGCCTACGGTGGTCTGGCTGGTGGCCTGCTAGGCATGTTCCAGGGCTATATGCCGCCTGACGCCTTCAACCTGCACACGTCCGCCGAGTTGGTCATTCAGACCGTGATGGGCGGTGCCGGTACGCTGTTCGGCCCATTGGTGGGTGCCCTGATCTGGCTGTACCTGTACGAAGTGCTGCAGTTCGTTGACTCCGTGGGGCCGTACTCGCGCCTGATTCTCGGTATCGTGTTCGTGGTGCTGGTCACCGTGTTCCGCCGCGGTATCGTGGGTGAAGCGCTGGCCTGGGGCAAGCGTCGTCGCAGCCGCCGCATGGCGGCGGCCGTCGGCGAGGGCAAGCAGACCGTTCGCAGCGGCGTGCCGGCCAGTTCGCTGGTCATGCGCGAAGCCCCGCCCTTGGCCGAAGGTCAGCCCATTCTGCGCGCCGACAACATCGCCAAGCACTATGGTGGTCTGAAGGCAGTGAAGGGCGTGTCGATCTCGATACAGGAAGGCGAGCTGCGCGGCCTGATCGGGCCCAACGGCGCGGGCAAGTCCACGTTCTTCCGCATGCTGGCGGGTGAGATTCAGCCCACACATGGCCGCGTATACCTGCGTAACCAGGACATCACCGGTCTTGGCGTGACACGCGTCTGCCAGATGGGCATGAGCAAGAGCTATCAGGTCAACACGCTGTTCGATCAACTGACCGTCTATCAGAACATTCTGATGTCGGTGCTGGGTCACAAGCGCGGTCCCTTCAAGCTCGACGCACTCAAGTCCGTCGATGCGGTGAAGGGTGCCAACAATCAGGTGCTGGCCGTGCTCGACCTGGTTGAGCTCACTCATCGGATTCATACGCCCATTCACGAGCTCTCCTACGGTGAAAAGCGGCGCGTCGAAATCGGTCTGGCCCTGGCAACGGGTGCCAACGTACTGCTGCTCGATGAACCGCTCGCCGGCATGAGCCCCGAAGAGCGCGTCCAGACCGTCGCCCTGCTGAAGAATATCCGCA
>JAEZGR010000302.1 GCA_023437255.1 Pseudomonadota bacterium
ACTGTGGCGCGATGCCAAGCTCTATGAGATTGGTGCCGGCACCAGCGAGATCCGCCGCATGTTGATCGGCCGCGAGCTGTTCAACGAGACCCGCTGATCCGGCACTCAGGCGCGCCATGATCCAGGCCTCCGACCACCGCCAGATTGAGCGCCCCCGCCCCGCGGGGCGCTCGGCGGCACAGGTCGCGCAGACCATACTCGAGGGCTTCAACAGGCATTACTCGCTGTTCCGCTACAGCGCGCAGCGGGCCAAGACGCTGTTCGAAGCCGGCGACTGGCGCCAGATGCAGCAGCTCTCGAGCGAGCGCATCGAATACTACGACACACGTGTCAGAGAATGCGCGAACCGGCTCAGCGCCGAGCTGCGCACCGCTGCGGCGACGCCCGAGGCGGGCAACTCCGCCACGCTACCCCCGGAGCTGGAAGCCTTCTGGCAGGCGGTGAAGGCCGAGTACGTGGCGCTGCTGACCGATCATCGGCAGCCTGAATGTGCCGAAACATTCTTCAACTCGGTGTCGTGCCGGATCCTGCACCGCGACTACTATCACAACGATTTCCTGTTCGTACGCCCGGCCATTGCCACCGATTACCTCGACAGCCGGCTGCCTTCCTACCGGGTGTACTACCCGCTGGAACAGGGGCTGCAGCCGGCGCTCACCGATCTGCTGGCGGGCTTTGGCCTGGCGGCACCCTTTGAAGACCTGCCGCGCGACACCCGCATGCTGGCCCGCAAGGCGCTGAACGCGCTGCGGGCAATGCTGCCCAAGCACGCCACGCACCGCCTGGCCCCCGATTGCCAGATCCAGGTGCTGAACGGTCTGTTCTTTCGCAACAAGGGCGCCTATGCCGTGGGCCGGCTCATCAATCAGGGTTCCACCTACCCGTTTGCCATCGCCCTGCTGCGCCGCCCTTCCGGCCATGTGTATGTCGACGCCCTGCTGCTGGGAGAAGACGACCTGAGCACGCTGTTCAGCTTCACACGCGCGTATTTTCTGGTCGACATGGAAACGCCCGCCGCTTACGTGAACTTCCTGGCCTCGCTCATGCCGCGCAAGGCCAAGGCCGAGCTCTACAGCACGATCGGCTTGCAGAAGCAGGGCAAGACGCTGTTCTACCGCGACTTCCTGCACCACCTGGCGCACTCGCACGACAAGTTCGATATCGCCCCCGGCATACACGGGCTGGTCATGGTGGTGTTCACGCTGCCTTCTTACCCCTACGTCTTCAAGCTCATCCGCGACCGCATCGCCAAGCCGGGCATGGACCACGCCACCGTGCGCCGCAAATACCTGCTGGTCAAGAAGCACGATCGGGTGGGTCGCATGGCCGACACTTGGGAATACTCTCAGGTGGCGCTGCCGCGCGACCGTTTTTCCGACGCGCTGCTGGCGGAACTGCGCAAGGAAGTGCCCAGCCTGCTCGAAGAAGACGACGAACGCGTGGTGCTGCGCCATGTGTATATCGAACGGCGCATGACGCCGCTGAACCTGTATCTGCACCGCGCCGGCGACGCGGCGCTCGACGCTGCGATCCAGGGCTACGGCAATGCCATACGCGAGCTGGCGGCGGCCAACATCTTCCCCGGCGACATGCTTTACAAGAACTTTGGCGTCACACGGCTGGGCCGCGTCGTGTTCTATGATTACGACGAAATTCAGCACATGACGGAAATGAACTTCCGCGTCATTCCCCCGGCGCCCTACGAGGAGGCCGAACTCTCGGGTGAACCGTGGTACCCGGTGGATGCCAACGACGTCTTTCCCGAAGAGTTTCAGTATTTCCTGCTAGGCGACCCGCGGGTAAAGGCCGCCTTCCTCAGACACCATGCCGACCTGCTCGAGCCTTCGTGGTGGCAGGCCTGCCGAACGAGGGTGGCTCAGGGGCGCATGGAAGATATCTACCCGTACACACCCGATCGCCGCCTGCCCAACAGATCGACCGGCGCACAGGCGGCACACAAAAACGCATTACATCATTCAGGAGTACAACATGTCTGATCCTATCGTTCTGGTCTCGGTCGTCCGCACGCCCATGGGCGGGATGCTGGGCAGCCTCTCGAGCCTGGCTGCGCACGAGCTGGGCGCCGTTGCCATCAAGGCGGCCGTTGAACGCGCCGGCATCTCCCCCGACGTTGTCGACGAAGTGATCATGGGTAACGTGCTGCAGGCCGGCCAGGGCCAGGCGCCCGCCCGCCAGGCTGCACTGGGCGCAGGCCTGCCCAAGAGCGCCGCGTGTACCACGATCCACAAAGTCTGCGGATCCGGCATGAAAGCCGCGATGTTCGCGCACGACCTGCTGGCCGCGGGCAGCGCCGATGTCGTGGTGGCCGGTGGCCAGGAAAGCATGAGCAACGCCCCGTATCTGCTGCTGCGCGGCCGTCAAGGCTACCGCTACGGCCACTCCACCGTGTACGACCACATGGCGCTCGACGGCCTGGAAGACGCGTATCAGCGTGGTACCGCCATGGGCGTGTTTGCCGAGCAGTGCGTCTCCAAGTATTCGTTCACCCGCGAACAGCAAGATCAATACGCGCGCGAGTCGCTGCGCCGCGCACGTGCCGCCAGCGAAGACGGCAGCTTCGACTGGGAAATCACGCCCGTGACCATTGCCGGTCGCAAGGGCGACACGGTTGTCGACAAGGACGAAGCGCCCTTCAAGGCACAGCCCGAAAAGATTCCCACGCTGAAGCCGGCCTTCAAGAAAGACGGCACGGTCACCGCAGCCAACGCTTCGTCGATTTCCGACGGCGCCGCCGCCATGGTCATGATGCGCGAATCCACTGCCAACAAGCTGGGCGTCAAGCCGCTGGCTCGAGTCGTCGGTCATACACAGCATGCCCACGAACCCGAATGGTTCACGACCGCACCTGTCGGGGCCATGCAGAAGCTGTTCGAGAAAACCGGCTGGTCGGCTGACCAGGTCGACCTCTACGAGATCAACGAAGCCTTTGCCGTCGTCACCATGGCCGCCATGGCCGACCTCAAGCTGCCGCATGACAAGGTCAACATCCACGGCGGCGCCACTGCCCTGGGTCACCCCATCGGTGCTTCGGGTGCCCGCCTGATCGCCACCCTGGTCGGCGGCCTGCGCAAGACCGGCGGCAAGCGTGGCGTGGCCTCACTGTGCATCGGTGGTGGCGAAGCCGTGGCCATCGCGATCGAAATGGTCTGACCTCCCACTCATCCTTATTTAACGACACCCGCCCGCCGTGCTCCTTCGTCCGTCTTACCGCGGACGAAGGCCGCGCTCGGCCCGTGATCACCAGGAAGTGCCATGCCCGTCATTGAATCAACCATCAACACTCGCTCTGCGGCATTCGCCGAGAATGCCCAGGCCATGCGTGCGCTGGTCGACGACCTGCGTGAGAAGCTGGCCCAACACGCTCAGGGGGGCGGCGAAGCCGCTCGCGCCAAACATCTGGCGCGGGGCAAGCTGCTGCCGCGCGATCGGGTCGAAAGGCTGCTCGATGCGGGCTCACCCTTCTTGGAATTCTCGCCACTGGCCGGGCACGAGATGTATGACAACGCCGCGCCGGGTGGCGGCATCATCACCGGCATCGGCCGGGTTGCCGGGCAGGAATGCGTGATCGTCTGCAACGATGCCACGGTGAAAGGTGGTACCTATTACCCGATCACGGTGAAAAAGCACCTGCGCGCGCAGGAAATCGTCCGCGAGAACAATCTCCCGTGCATCTATCTGGTCGACTCGGGTGGCGCCAACCTGCCCAACCAGGATGAGGTCTTTCCGGACCGCGACCACTTCGGCCGCATCTTTTACAACCAGGCCGTGATGTCATCGCAAGGAATCGCCCAGATCGCCGTGGTCATGGGCTCGTGCACGGCCGGCGGCGCCTACGTGCCCGCCATGAGCGATGTATCGATCATCGTGCGCAACCAGGGCACCATCTTCCTGGGCGGCCCACCCCTGGTGAAGGCCGCCACCGGTGAAGAAGTCAGCGCCGAGGATCTGGGCGGCGGCGACGTGCACACCCGGCTGTCGGGCGTGGCCGATTACCTGGCCAACAACGACCTGCATGCGCTGGCACTCGCCCGCGAATCCGTTGCACGACTGAACCGGCAGAAACCCGCGCAACTGGCACTGCGCGAGGTGATCGAACCCCGGTATGACCCGGCCGAACTCGACGGCATCATTCCCACCGACACCCGCAAACCCTACGACGTGCGCGAAGTCATCGCCCGTATCGTCGACGGCTCCGAATTCGATGAATTCAAGGCACGCTTCGGCACGACGCTGGTGACCGGATTCGCCCATATCCACGGCATGCCGGTAGGCGTCATCGCCAACAACGGCATCCTGTTTTCTGAAGCCGCCCAGAAAGGCACCCACTTCATCGAACTGTGCTGCCAGCGCCGCATTCCGCTGGTCTTCCTGCAGAACATCACCGGCTTCATGGTGGGTCGCAAATACGAGAACGAAGGGATTGCCCGGCACGGCGCCAAGATGGTGACAGCGGTGTCCACCGCGGCCGTCCCCAAGTTCACCGTGATCATCGGCGGCTCCTTTGGTGCCGGCAACTACGGCATGTGTGGTCGCGCATTCGGCCCGCGCATGCTGTACATGTGGCCCAACGCACGCATCTCCGTCATGGGCGGCGAACAGGCCGCCAGCGTGCTGGCCACCGTGCGCCGCGACGGCATCGAGAGCCGCGGCGGCAGCTGGAGCGCCGACGAAGAAGAGGCCTTCAAGGCTCCCATTCGTGAGCAGTACGAGCACGAAGGCCACCCCTACTACGCCACCGCCCGGCTGTGGGACGACGGCATCATTCGCCCGGCCGACACCCGGCGCGTGCTCGCGCTGTCGCTTTCCGCCGCCCTGAACGCCCCCATCGACGCCACCCGTTTCGGCGTCTTCCGCATGTAATGAGGAGTAGCCGTGTTTGAAACATTGCTGATTGCCAATCGCGGCGAAATCGCCTGCCGCGTCGCCGCCACGGCTCGCCGCATGGGGATGCGCACCGTCGCCGTCTATTCCGATGCCGACGCCCAGGCCCGCCATCCCGCCGTGTGCGACCTTGCCATCCACATTGGCGGCGCCGAGCCCCGCGCGAGCTACCTCCGGGGCGACGCCATCATTGAAGCGGCGCTGCAAAGCGGCGCTAAGGCCATCCACCCCGGCTACGGTTTCCTGTCCGAGAACGAAACCTTTGCACGTGCCTGCGCCGATGCCGGCCTGATATTCGTGGGTCCGCCGGCGACAGCCATCGCTGCCATGGGCAGCAAGTCGGCCGCCAAGGCACTCATGGAAAAAGCGGGCGTGCCGCTGGTGCCCGGTTATCACGGCGACAACCAGGACCCGGCCTTCCTGCGGCAGCAGGCCGATGCCATTGGCTACCCGGTGCTGATCAAGGCCAGCGCGGGCGGTGGCGGCAAGGGCATGCGCGTGGTCGGCTCCAGCGTCGAATTCGAGGAAGCCCTTGCCTCATGTAAACGTGAAGCCGCCAGCAGCTTCGGCGACGATCGCGTGCTGATCGAACGCTATCTTCTGAAACCGCGCCATATCGAGATCCAGGTCTTCGCCGACACGCACGGCAACGTCCTGCACCTGTTTGAGCGCGACTGCTCCGTGCAGCGGCGCCACCAGAAGGTGATCGAAGAGGCGCCAGCCCCCGGCATGACCGAAGAACGGCGCCGCGCCATGGGCGAAGCCGCGGTGGCGGCGGCCCGTGCCGTGGGTTACGTGGGCGCCGGCACGGTGGAGTTCATCGCCGAACCCGACGGGCGCTTCTATTTCATGGAAATGAACACCCGCCTGCAGGTGGAGCACCCGGTCACCGAAATGATCACGGGGCAGGACCTGGTGGAATGGCAGCTGCGTGTGGCCGCTGGCGAGCCCCTGCCGCTCACCCAGGAAGACCTGGCGCTGGCCGGCCATGCCATCGAGGCCCGCATTTACGCAGAGAACCCGGACAAGGGCTTCCTGCCGTCGATCGGCACCCTCGATGTGCTGGAGTTTCCCGATCATGTCGAGTTCTCGCTGGGGGATGTGCGCGTCGACGGCGGCGTGCGTTCGGGCGACACCATCACACCCCATTACGACCCCATGATCGCCAAGCTGATCGTGCAAGGCCGCAACCGCGACGAAGCCCGCGCGCGCATGCTCAAGGCACTTGGCGAGATCCGCGTTTCCGGCCTGCAGACCAACATCGCCTTTCTACGACGACTGATGGCCGACGACGCGTTTGCGAGTGCGGACCTCGACACGGGCCTGATCGAACGGCGTTTCGACAGCCTCTTCCCGAAAAGCAGTGCGGTACCCGATGCAGTGCTGGCGCTGGCGGCCGCTGCCGTGCTGCAGGCTGACGGCTACGCCGGCACCGACGGCCGCAGCCGGGTGCCCGCAACCGACCCCTGGAGCGTCGCAGATGGCTGGCGTGTTTCGGGCAGCCACTCGCGAGTGATCAATCTGATCGATGCGAACGACGCAGCCTGCGACCTCAACCTGAAACGCGACGACGGTCGTTGGACAATACGCCGCGACGAAACCACGCACGCCTTCGATTGGTCGGGCGAAGCGCGCGGCCCGGGCTACCGTGTTCGCGTTCGCCTCGACGGTCGCGATTACGCCGGCGAGGTGCTCCTGCAGGGTGAAACCGTCACCGTGTATCTGAACGGGGAATCGCACCTGCTGCACCTGCACGACGCGGTCGCCCACGCTCAGGACGAAGGCAGTGCGCCCGGCGGCAGCCTGACCGCGCCCATGCCCGGCAAGATCATCTCGGTGTCGGTGAGTCAGGGCGACACGGTCAAGGCGGGCGACACCCTGCTGGTCATGGAGGCCATGAAGATGGAACACACGATCCATGCGCCGCGCGACGGCGTAGTGGAAGAGGTCTTCTTCCAGCCCGGTGACCAGGTCGGCGACGGCGATCAGCTCATTGCCATCGCGGATGCCTGACCCTGCACGAGGACCGGCGCCCGGATTTGCCCGGGCGCCTGAAACAGCGTAAAGTCGGTTTCTGGATTTGCGATCACGATCACCTGCGGGCGTATCGCCCTGAAACCCCCGCGGGAATCCGGAACACAATATGTTCGATATCCTGGTTTATCTTTTCGAGAATTACTACGCTCCCCAGGCCTGCCCCAAGGCCGATGTGCTGGCGAACAAGCTGGCCGCCGTCGGATTCGAGCACGACGACATCGACGAAGCCATCGGCTGGCTCCAGGGCCTCGCGCAAAGCACCGAGCGCTTCAGCCCTGTCGAACACGCCTCCCCCGCCAGCCTGCGCGCCTACTCCGACGAGGAATACCACACGCTGGGTACCGAGGCCATCGGCTTCATCACCTTTCTCGAGAACTCGGGCGTGCTGCGCCCGGCGCTGCGCGAAATCCTCATCGAACGCGCCCAGGCCATCAACGAAACGCCGGTGTCTCTCGACGCCATGCGCGTCATCGCACTCATGGTGCTCTGGAGCCAGGAAACCGAGGTCGACCACCTGCTGCTCGAAGAGCTTCTGAACGGTGAGCGGTCCAGCGTCTCACACTGACGCGTTCCCCCATGCCACCTCCCTCGGGAACCCTGCCGGAACCTTACCGGGGACGCTTTGCGCCCAGCCCCAGCGGCCCTCTGCACGACGGCTCCCTGCTGGCGGCCATGGCCAGCTATCTCGACGCCCGCGCCCATCAGGGGCAATGGCTGCTGCGCATTGAAGACATCGACGCGCCACGGGTGGCGCCCGGTGCCGACGAAATCATCATGCAACAGCTGCTGGCGCTGGGCATGCACTGGGATGAACCTCCCGTCTGGCAGTCACGTCGCCTGACGCTCTATCAGGCCGATTTCGAGCGCCTGCTCGCGCAGGATCTGGTGTACGGCTGCGCGTGCACCCGCGCCATGCTTGCAGGCGGTGGCCCCTACCCGGGTACCTGCCGCCAAGGGCTGCTGGCCGGACAAGCAGCGCGCGCCTGGCGCCTGCGCGTGCCCCCCGGTGTCGAACACTTCGTGGACCGCTGGCAGGGCGCTCAATCGCAGGACGTGGCGGCCGAGGTGGGCGACTTCATCCTGAAGCGGGCAGACGGCCTGTGGGCCTATCAGTTCGTGGTCGTCGTCGACGACGGCCTGCAAGGGATCACCGATGTGGTGCGCGGTGCCGACCTGCTGGATTCCTCGGCGCGCCAGCGAATTCTGGCCCGATATCTGGGCTACACGCCTCCGCGTGTGTTACATGTACCCTTGCTCTGCGACGACGAGGGCCGCAAGCTTTCCAAACAGAACCATGCGCCTGCGCTCGACCTGACGGAACCCGTACGCACGCTACAGCGCGCCTGGCGCGGGCTCGGGTTCGCTACACTCGAAGTCTCCGGCATCGCTGAATTCTGGGACCGCGCCATACCGGCCTGGGCGGCACGCCATGGCATCCAACTTGCGCGCAGCGATTGACCGCCCGTATCATCCGCGCTATTGCTGCCCTATTGCAGTCCTTGGAATCACATGAACAAAACGCTCATCATCGCCGAAAAACCCTCCGTTGCCCTCGACATTTCGCGGGCCCTGGGCGGGTTCACCCGGGAAGGCGATTACTTCGAGAGCGACCGCTACGTGCTGGCGTCCAGCATCGGGCACCTGCTCACCCTCGTCGCACCGAACGATCCGGTTCGCGGCAAGTGGAGCTTCGCCCATCTGCCTGTGATTCCGCCCAAGTTTGAGCTCGGCCCCACCGACAAGAAAAGCGCCGAGCGGCTGAAGCTGCTGGTAAAGCTGCTCAAGCGCAAAGACGTCGACAGCGTCATCAACGCATGTGATGCGGGGCGAGAAGGCGAACTCATCTTCCGCTACATCATTCAGTACTCGGGCGTGAAAAAGCCCATCAAGCGCCTGTGGCT
>JAEZGR010000313.1 GCA_023437255.1 Pseudomonadota bacterium
ATATTCCTGTGCGAGATCGGACTGCTCTGCCTGAACCCATTGAGTCGTCGGCAGCAGCGTGGCAGCCCTGGGATGGGCAGGGCGGGCAATGGACCTCATCTGCCGAAGACACGTCGGAGCAGGCGCAAGGGCCTGCACAGGCTTTGGCGGTCGAACGGCGCTAACCATGGAGAGACGACCATGATAGAGCTTGAACTCCTGTATGAAGACGGGCACTGCGAGCAGTCCGTGTATCCATTGCCGCTGCTCGTGGGCCGCGACGCGGAATGTGGCCTCAGAGTGAAGTCGTGGCGTGTGGCCCGCCGTCATGCGCGCATTCACGAGCGCGCGGGCATGACGATGCTTGAAGATATGGGTAGCCTGGCCGGCACGTTCCTGAATGGCCGCCGGGTTTTACAGGAAGGGGTACTGTCGGTAGGTGACGAACTCATCGTCGGGCCGTGCCGCATCGTGCTTCTGAGTCTTCAGTCGGCGGGGGCTACCGTCTCTGGAACGGAAGGGCCATCAGAATTCGTGCAGGACCTCCATGCTGCTGCATCGACCGGTGAGGTGACCATCAGTGAGCCACTCAAGCCTGGCGTGCCAGATTGCAACGGCGTCGAATCACCCTGTCGTGATTCCGTGCCAGAAGTCGCACCGGACGATGCGCCCCTACACGATGAACGCTTCTCGCACCATCGGCAGCGCCTGCACAAGGCCTTGGTAGAAGCGCTTGATCTGCGCCGGCGTGACATCTTGCAGCTGAGCGACGAGGCACTGAGGTCGGAAGCTGCCAGCGTACTTTCCGGCATTCTGGATACGGATCAGCAGCTGCCGGCGGGCATCGATCGGGGGGCGATGCTGCGCCAGGTGGTAGACGAAGCAGTGGGGTTGGGGCCGCTGGAACCGCTGCTGGCCGACCGAAGCGTCAGCGAGATCATGGTGAACGCGCATGAAGAAATCTACGTTGAGCGTGCCGGGAAGCTGGTTCGTCACGACGTGAGTTTCAGCAGCGACCAGGCTGTAGTTGCAATCATCGACCGTATCGTGGCACCGCTGGGGCGTCGTGTCGATGAGAGTTCACCCATGGTGGATGCGCGGTTGAAAGATGGATCTCGCGTCAATGCCGTAATTCCTCCCATCGCCTTGCGCGGCGCCTGTCTGACCATCCGCAAGTTCCCGCAGCGACGTCTGAGCATGGCTGATCTTCTGGCAGCCGGAAGTCTTGATCAGCACATGGCCAACTTTCTGTCGATCTGTATCGAGACTCGCAAAAGCGTGCTGGTTTCAGGTGGTACGGGATCCGGAAAGACAACCTTGTTGAACGTTCTTTCCAACTGCATTCCCGTGGGGGAGCGCATCATCACGATCGAAGACGCAGCAGAGCTTCGTCTGAATCATACGCATCGTGTTGCGCTTGAGGCGCGCCCGCCCAATGCCGAGGGCAAGGGCAAGGTGGAAATACGGGACCTGGTGCGCAACGCGCTGCGCATGCGCCCAGACCGCATTATTGTCGGCGAGTGCCGCGGTGCCGAAGCGTTCGACATGCTGTCGGCCATGAATACCGGTCATGAAGGTTCGCTAACGACCTTGCACGCCAACTCTGCACGCGACGCGCTCGCGCGCTTGGAAACCATGGTCCTCATGGCCGGCATGGATCTGCCGTTGGCGGCGGTACGTGAACATATTGCCTCGGCAATAGACATCATCATTCAGCAAGCCCGTTTCGCTGACGGTCGTCGGCTCATAACTTCCATCGTGGAAGTGACCGGCATGGAGGCAGGGCGCATCCAGATTCAGGAACTGTTCCGCTACCGTCAGGGTGAGCCGCCCGTCTTTGAAGGATGTGGGGTAATGCCCGACTGCTTCGCCAACGCCGCTGAATCATTGCCCTTGGCCTGGATGAACCAAAGCTCCCATGTGACAGGAATGACAGGGGGAACCGTATGGCGATCATGATACTGACGCTCGCCTCCGGCCTCTTTGCAGCGCTGGCGGCCTGGATAACGCTGCAGCGATTGCAGCACGAGTATGAGCGCTATCGGCGAAGTTTTCAGTATGAGGCTGAACACGGGCTCGCTGACTTCTTTCTGTTTCTTGACCCGAATCAGGTGTGGGGCGCGACGGTCGCTTTCGCGTGTGCGGTTCTGGGTACGCTGATGGTGATTGGTGTCCCATTGGCGGTCGCAATTCCCAGCAGCGTCGCAATGCTGGCGCTGCCCCGGTTTGCTCTGGCCGCCGCGCGCCGACGCCGGCTGAACCGACTCGACGCTCAACTGCCTGACTTTCTGCTTGCGCTTGCCGGGGTGCTGAGATCAGGGTCGGGCCTGCAGGTGGCGTTGCGCCAGGTGGCGCGGCACAGCGTGAGGCCATTGGCGCAAGAGCTCGGATTGTTTCTCCAACAGCAGCGTATGGGCCTGTCGTTTGTCGAGGCGCTCGACGCCTTGCAGGGCCGCGCAAATACCGAGTCCGTCGGCCTGGTCGTCGCCGCCATCAAGGTGTCCGGTCATACCGGTGGGAGTCTGGCCGAAACGCTTGAACGTATATCCGCGACGTTGAGGACTCGTCTGCAATTGCTGGGTCGCATACGAGCCTTGACCGCCCAGGGCCGGATGCAGGCATGGGTCATGGCTGCATTGCCGGCGGTGCTGGCGGCCGCCTTGTATGCCATTGATCCGGAATCCATGGCCATGCTTTGGCGCACGGCTGAAGGATGGGCCGTTGTGGCCCTGATCCTGATTCTCGAAGGTGCAGGGTTCTTCATGGTGCGGCGCATCGTCAATATCGAGGTCTGAGAGGAGAGGGGAATGTGGTTGTGGCTCAGCATGGCGTTGGCCGGGGCCTCGCTATATGCATTGGCGTGGTGCATTGGCCGCCCGTATGTCGTGCACGCCCTGACTCAGGCCTCCCCCAGCGTGCTTGTGCTGCGCCTGCTCTGGCCATGGGTTGAAGCTCTGGCGCTTGTTTGCCGGCCCCTGATGTCATGGCACGTCCGACGTCGCTATGACGCTTTGCTGCAGCAGGCCGGCCTGGGCGTTCCATGGTCTGCCCAACACCTGTGCGCCATCCAGACGCTGGCTGCGATCTGTGGCGCTGCTTTTACCGTCGTCCTGATGTGGGAACACTCGCCGACCACTCAGGGGATTGCGGGCGGGCTTGTCGCCGCATGCGGAGCGGCCTGGCCGCTGCAGCGTCTCAAACGCCGCATAAGACATCGCAAACAGACCATGTTGCGGGAACTGCCGTTCTTGCTCGACATGGTGACACTGTGCGTGGAAGCAGGCCTCAATCTGCACGGCGCATTGCGACAGGTCGTGCAGCACGGCCCGCGGGGGCCGCTCTATGACGAGGTGCAGCGGCTGCTCGCCGATATCCGAACAGGCACGGCGCGTGAGGCCGCCATGGAACATTGGGCGAAGCGCTGCGATATAACTGCGCTGCACCATTTCACTGCGGCGGTCGCCCAGGCAGACCAATCGGGCATGAGCCTGGGGCCGGTGCTGCGAGCGCAGGCAGATCAGCGGCGTACCGAACGCTTTCAACAGGCGGAGAAGGCGGCGCTCGAAGCCCCCGTAAAGCTCATGTTCCCGCTGATCACGTGCATTTTTCCCTGCTCCTTTCTGATCATCGCCATACCCATCGCCGGTAAGTTCATGGCGTTGGCGGAGTAGGCATCGTGACTGCTCTCACTTTACGGGTCGCTGATACATTCTTCGCGCGGTTGCGGGGCGTGCACGCGGGAGGGCCACTGGCTGAGGACGAGGCCATGCTCATCAGGCCGTGCAGGGCCATCCATACTTTTTTCTTGAGCTACTCACTCGACGTGGTGTTTCTCGACGCACATGGGCGGGTGTGTCGCAGTGTCGAATGTCTGCCACCTGGGCGCATGGTGTTCGAGCGCGGTGCCTTCATGGTTGTGGAACTTCCGGCGGGCTACTGCGCGTCCCATCCCGATTACCCCGCCCGCATCCATGCTGCGCTGCGTCTCAGGGAAAGTCCGCGCTTGTCCCTTTAAGCCCTGTGCGTCATTGTTCGACCGAGCGCTTGATCGGGCGACATCGCCCCGCGCTCATGCAAAAAAGCGACGCTGATCGCGGCATAGAAATGACGAGGAGGCTTCAGTGGCGACAGTGGATCCTGTCCTGCGGGTGGAAGGTCTGACGCTGGCATTCGGCGGCGTCAAGGCATTGAATGGAGTCGGATTCGACGTCCTGCCGGGCTCCATCACCACGGTTATCGGTCCGAACGGGGCCGGCAAAACCTCGCTTTTCAATACCATATCCGGGTTTTACCGACCCCAGGCGGGGTCGGTTTTCTTCGAAGGCAAAGACATCACCCGTCTGCCGGCCCCCGAACGGGCGCGGCTCGGGCTGGCGCGCAGCTTTCAGAACATCGCGCTGTTTCGCGGCATGTCTGTGCTCGACAACATCAAGCTGGGCCGTCACTGCCAGCTGAAGACCAATATCTTCCAAAGCCTCTTCTACCTTGGCGCGGCGCGCCGTGAAGAAATGGAGCTGCGTGCCGACATCGAGGCGCGCATCATTGATTTCTTGGAGATCGATCACATTCGCCATGCGCCCGTGGCTTCGCTGCCCTATGGCTTGCAGAAGCGCGTGGAGATGGCCCGCGCGTTGGCCATGCAGCCTCGCGTGCTGATGCTCGACGAGCCCGTGGCCGGCATGAACCGCGAAGAAACCGAAGACATGGCGCGCTTCATTCTCGACGTGAATGCGGAGTGGGGCGTGACGGTGCTGATGGTCGAGCACGACATGGGTCTGGTCATGGACCTTTCCAACCATGTGGTCGTGCTGAATTTTGGCCAGGTGATCGCGCGGGGCGGGCCCGCCGAAGTGCAGGCCAACCCGGAAGTGATCCGGGCCTACCTGGGCTCGGGCGAGGTCTCCGAACTGCGCGAACGCCTGCGAAAAGGGCGCGCGCAGGCGGCTCATGCGGCTGCAGCACAGGAGGTCGCCTGATGGACTGGCTGTTTCTGTTCGAGGTGGTGCTGGCGGGCATTGGCGGTGGCGGCCTGTATGCGCTGGCCGGGCTCGCCTTCGTCATCATCTACAAGGCCACCCGCGTGGTGAACCTGGCCATCGGTGAAATGCTGATGCTCGGTGCTTACGCCTTCTTTGCCTTTGCCGCCGGCCTGCAG
>JAEZGR010000311.1 GCA_023437255.1 Pseudomonadota bacterium
CTTGGTTCTGCACCTGCACGGGTTTCGCGACAGCTCGATGCGGAGATCTGCTGGCTGGACAACAAGCCTCTGAACCCGGCACGCAAGTACCTGCTCAAGCATGGTAGCCGCCTGACCTCGGCCAAGGTTCGCGCCGTGCACACTCAACGCAACATTCACGAACTGCAGGAAGAGGAAAACATCCGCAATCAGCTGGACATGAACGAGATTGGACGTGTGTCGCTCAGCCTGCGGGAAGCGCTGCCCCACGATCTGTATTCGGACCTGGCGGCAACCGGCGCCTTCATTCTGATCGACGAGGCGACTTTTCAGACTGCGGCGGCCGGCATGATCCGTTAAGCGGCATGCTCGTGCCCACCTGGCCGGGGTTCAACGCAGCGTTTCGATCCTGACTTCCGCCGAGGCATTGTCGTTGGAGATCCAGGCGATGCCGTCTTGAATGTTGATGTTCAGCGTCATTTTTTTGTCTGCCATGGCTGCCAGTGCTGAGGTGCCGTCGGTGTCCAGGCAGAGTGCATGTAAATTTGCCGCGCGTTCGAGTTTGGGTTTCACCCCTTGCCACCAAAGGGCGGCGTTGCGGCCGTACGCAATCACCACCACCTTGGCGGACTTGCCGCAGGCCTTGAGCAGACGTCGCTCGTCGGGCAGGCCCGTTTCCACCCACAACTCGATAGCGCCCGTGAGATCCTTGCGCCACAAGTCGGGTTCATCGGTTTCCGATAATCCACGGGTGAAAGCCAGCGTCTCGGCTTCATCGGCGAACAGCGCATAGGCCAGCAAGCGCACCATCATCCGTTCGTCGGTTTCCGAAGGATGCCGGGCCACGGTGACGGCATGGCTACCGTAATAGCCACAATCGTTGTCGGCAATGTGAAGGTCCGCTTTGTGGACGGTAGCGCGCAAGGCCATGAGGATTGGAGTCGTTCGGGAAAGATCAGCGATCGTACCACCGGCGACGATGACGCTAAACTGTGAAGCAATCATCCATTCGCGTCGGGAGCAGCTTGTACCGGCGCATTCACGACAGGCGATCTGAGGATATGGTCTCGTTGCAGGAACAGCTCTTGAAGGCGGGTCTGGTCGACCAGAAGAAAGTAAAACGCGTCAATCAGGCCAAGACGCAGCAAAAGAAGCAGGAGCGTCGCACGGGTACTCAGTCCGTTGATGAAACCCGGCAGGCGGTGCTGGAGGCGCGCGAACGCGAACGCGAGACCGTGCGGCAGCTGAACGCCAAGCGTGATGAGGAAGCCCGCAAGAAGGCGATCCATGCCCAGATCGTGCAAATGGTGCAGCAGAGCCGGCAGGCGAAGGGAGGCGGTGATATCGCCTACAACTTCACGTTCGGCAAGAAGATCGAGCGCATTCATGTCTCTGCAGCCGTGCGCGATCAGTTGGCGGCGGGGCAGTTGGTGTTGGTGCGCCTGGGCGACGCCACCGAGCTGGTGCCCAAGGTCGTGGCCGACAAGATCGCCGAGCGCAATCCAGATATCGTCGTACGGGTCAAGAAGGCCGATACGGTGCCGGCCGAAGATGATCCCTACGCCGACTACAAGATTCCCGACGACCTGATGTGGTAAAGCGCCGAGCGCCGGCGGGGGCGCCTTTGGCGCGTGTACCCGGCGTCGTCTTGTAGCCAGATCTATTCCGTGGGTTTTTCCAGTGTGGGGGTGGCTTTTCGGCGTGCGCTGGGCTTCTTCACCGGCGTCTTCACCGCCTTGGTACGCGAGGCCACCTTGCGGGCGGCACCTGGTTTTACGGCGGTCTTGCGGCCACGCGTGGGCGTTGCGGCGTCCGCCGAGGCTGCCGTGAGGCGCTCGGCCCTGGCGGCCGCGCCGCGCCGCGACATTTCCGAATCAAGAATCAGGCGGCCGTGCAGGCGACCCTGCAGGCGCTTCACCGAGCGTTGGGCGTCACGCATGTGTTCACTCATGAGCTCACGCACGCCCTCTACGTCGCGCGCCCGAGCCGCCGTCAGCAGCTGGCGGTGGAAATCCACGTTGGTCGCGCCGAATTTCTGTTGCTCACGCAGCTTCATCTTGTTGTCGTACACCGTAAGCTGGCGCAGCATCTGATTGATCATTTCACAGACAAACCGCAGAAACGGATTTGGGCTGGCGGAGGCCAGAATATCGTGAAAGGTCAGGTCTTCCTGGCGTTGGGTGTATGGATCGATCTGCGACTCGAGCCCGGGATCGCAGATTTGAATGTTGCGCTCGAGCGCGTCGAATTCCTCTTCTGTCAGGTTCGGAACGGCGCTGGCGGCTAGCTCGGGTTCCAGCAGATAGCGCACCCGGTAGATATCCTCGATCGATACTTCCTTGAAGAACAGGTAGTTCTGCAGTAATTGGAAGGCGCGGTCCAGTGGCACTTCGACCGCCATGCCGCCCCCGCCAGGCCCGGTCGATACCTTGATCAGGCCTTGTACCTCGAGCGACTTCAGCGCTTCCCGCACGGTTCCCTTGCTGACATTGAACAGCTCCTGCAGCTCGTTTTCACGAGGCAGTCGGTCGCCCGGAAGCAAGTTCTTGCTGGTCATCAGCCGTTTGATCTCTTCGGCCACCAGGTCGCTGCGTTTGGGCGGTTGCGGCACGGGACGCATGGCGTGCTCCGGTCCGAGCTTCATGTCATTCGACACTGTGGAACTCCTGACTTTTGGTTAGCGTGGACGACTTTTCTTGCACGTACGCCACCCTCTGAATCACGCGGGAATTCGGGTTTGTACGATGCCACGATTTCTTGACACGATGATTCTAACCCCCGCATTATGCAGTTAATCGTATTTATCATGATAAATATGATTATTGGCCTCGTGGTCTTTCCCCGTGCCGCCAACAAAAACATACACAACTGCTGCCCATGACGGGCAAGGAGAACCCACCGTGAATCGTCGTGAACTGCTCAAACTGACAGCCCTGAGTGCGATGGCCGGATCGCTGTACCCCGTGCGGTCCGCCCTGGCTCAGACCGACACGCTGATGTTCGGCTGTCCTGTGCCCATTTCGGGCGCGTTCGCCGCCAACGGGAAGTATGCCGACATCGGTATGAAGCTCGCGCTGGAGCAGCAGGGCAAATTGCTGGGTCGCAACCTCGCCTACACGGCGCTTGATACTGAAGGCAAGCCCGCGACGGCGGTTCGCAAGGTTCAAGAGGCAGCACAGCAGCGCGGTGCGCGTTTCTTTGCCGGCGGCATCCTTTCGTCGGAGTCGCTTGCCATGGGCAAGGAAGTGGAGCGTCTGAACGGCGTCTTCATAACCACGGCCGGTGCTGATGAGATCACTGGCAAAGATTGCAACAAGGCCACCTTCCGCTGGTCCGTACCGACATACGGTGCGATCAATGAAACGGTGCGTCCGCTGATCGAAGCACATCCGAATGCCAAGCGCTGGTACACCATCACGCCTCAGTATGTGTTCGGCGAGGGCCTGCTGGGCGCCGCCAAGGACATCTTCAAGGAAAAAGGCCTTGAGCATGTCGGCAACAGCTATCACTCCCTGACCGAAAAAGAATTCAGCGGCTATCTCACCAACGCCATGGCCGCGCAGCCGGATGTGCTGCTCGTGCTGAACTTCGGTTCGCAATGTACCGACACGCTGCGCCAGGCTGTCAGCTTCGGCATGAAGAAGAACATGATCATCCTGGTTGCATGGGCGTCGGGTCTCGAGCAGTTCGAGGGTCTGGGGGCCGACCTCTGCGAGGACGTGTATTTCGGTGCCCAGTACTGGCATGCGATCGACTCGGATCACAACCGCGAGCTGGTGAAGCTGTGCAACGACAAGCTTGGCTACAACCCCAATTACAGTCTGGCCGGTTCGTACACCTGCACCAAGATCATGCTCGATGCCATTGCGAAGGCCGGTACCGATGATCCCGCGACGGTCATCAAGACGATGGAAGGCATGCAGTACGCAGGCCTCACGGGGCCGGAAACAATCCGCGCCGAAGACCACCAGGTCATCAAGAACTACTACCTGCTCAAGGGTAAGGGCAAGGCAGCCATGAGGAACAAGGATGACTACGCCGACATCATCAGCGGCGGCCAATCCTTCCTTCCCATCGATCAGACTGGCTGCAAGCTCTGATCAAAATATCCCCGTCGCGGGGGAGCACGGCGGCCCTGGACCTCTGAAGCAAGCCCAGGGCCGCTTTTTACCCACGATACATTTGAGTAGGCTCCCATGAATGTATATG
>JAEZGR010000328.1 GCA_023437255.1 Pseudomonadota bacterium
CTTCAGGGTTGCTCCCGGGCTCGGACTCAAAACGCGCCGACACACCATAGGCGGCTTTTCGCAAAGCGCCCGATTCGGTCGAAATCACGCCACTGCCTTCCTTGAAGCTGCCTTCCCAGACAGCAGACCCTTTCTTGATCATTTCCGCTCCTTTTCTGTGGGCGCCATACACGCCGCTTTTATGTGAACAATGCTGACGGAATCACAAGCAAGCGGTATGCCGGGAGCGCCCGGATCGAAGGCAACCCGAGCATTCAGATTTCAGAAGGAGCGGGTAACGTCAGAGCAGGCCCAGCTGCAGCCGCGCCGATTCACTCATCATTTCGCGGCTCCATGGCGGATCCCACACCAGATCGACAACGACTTCATCGACGCCGTGGATGTTGAGCAGTTTGCTGCGCGCTTCATCGGCGATCATGGTACCCATGCCGCAACCGGGTGCGGTCAGGGTCATGCGCATTTCGATGCGGAAGCGCTCATCGCCCAGGGGAATGATATCGCAGCCATACACCAGACCCAGGTTCACAATATCGACCGGAATTTCGGGATCGAAGCAGGTGGTCATGACTTCCCACGCCCGCTCCTTGACCCATTCTTCGGTGACCGGCCCGTCGGGAACGTGCTGCTCCTCGACCTCGACCTCCAGACCCAGCGCGTCGGCGTCCTGCCCTTCGACGCGGTACAGGTTGCCCTGCACCATTACCGTGATACTGCTGCCCAGCTTCTGGGTAATGACTGCGGTGCACCCCTTTTCGATGGTGACCGGCGAGCCGTACGGTATGGTGACCGCAGGGCAATCCCGCAGAACCTCGATCTCTTCGCTCTTCAAATGCATCATGATGCTACTCGGTTTTTGCGGTTTCTCTGGCCTGCGTGATGGCGTTGTGCAAAGTGTGCCAGGCCAGGGTGGCGCACTTGACGCGTGCTGGAAACTCGCGCACGCCCGACAGCACCTCGAGCTTGCCGAGATCGCGATCGGGATGCGCTTCGGTGAGCATGGCGTGCATGTCCTGGAACAGGCGCTCGACTTCGTTGATCGGCATGCCCTTGACGGCCTCGGTCATGAGCGATGCCGACGCCGTGGAGATGGCACAGCCGTGGCCCACAAACCTGACTTCTTCAACGATGCCGTCGTTGACACGGGCATAGACGGTGAGCTGGTCACCGCATAAGGGGTTATGCCCGTCTGCCTGATGCGTGGCGGCTTCGAGCGCGCCGAAGTTGCGCGGCCGCCGGTTGTGATCAAAGATGACTTCCTGGTAGAGCTCTCGCAGATCGCCGAATTGCCCTGTCATGCGCTTTGCTCCAGACCGAATAGACGCCGCGCCTTGGCAAGACCGGCCACCAGTGCGTCGACGTCGTCGCGCGTGTTGTAAACAGCAAATGAGGCCCGCGCCGTACCGGGCAGGCCAAAGCGCGTCATGAGGGGCATGGCGCAGTGATGCCCCGCGCGGATGGCGATGCCTTCCATGTCGAGAATGGTACCCAGGTCGTGCGGGTGTATGCCGTCGACAACGAAAGAAACAATGCCTGCGCGTTCGCGCGCCTGGCCGATGAACCGCAGCCCCGGCACCTGAGCCAGCGTCTGCGTGGCGTAAGCCACCAGATCGGCCTCGTGTGCCGCGATATTCGCCAGGTCGACTTCCTGAACATAGGCAATGGCCGCGTCCAGGCCGATTGCGCCGGCAATATTGGGGGTGCCGGCCTCGAATTTCTGAGGCGTTGCGGCGTAGGTGGAGCGCTCGAAACTGACCGTGTGGATCATGTCGCCCCCGCCTTGCCATGGCGGCATGGCGTCGAGCAATTCTTTACGGCCATATAGTGCGCCGATGCCCGTGGGTCCGTACAGCTTATGGCCGGAAAAGGCGTAGAAATCGCAACCTAACGCCTGCACATCGACCGTTTGATGTGCCACGGCCTGGGCACCGTCGACCAGCACTCGCGCGCCGACTTCGTGCGCCATGCGAATGATGTCGGCGACCGGGTTCACGGTACCCAGCGCATTGGAAACGTGGCAGACACCCACCAGCCGGGTGCGGTCGTTCAGCAGGCTCGCAAAGGCCTGCATGTCGAGCTCGCCCGAATCGGTCACGGGAACCACACGGATCACCGCAGCGGTTTCCTCGGCCACCAGCTGCCAGGGGACAATGTTGGAGTGGTGCTCCATGCCCGACAGCAAGATCTCATCGCCTGCCTTCAGGTTGCGGCGACCCCAGCTTGCGGCCACCAGATTGATGGCTTCGGTCGTGCCTCGCGTAAAGACGATTTCGGCGACGTGGCGGGCATTGAGAAACCCTCGCACGCGTTCACGCGCCCGATCGTAGAGATCGGTGCTGTGCTGCGAGAGCCAGTGCACGCCGCGGTGAATGTTGGCATTCGACTCACGGTAATACTGCGCCTCGGCGTCGATGACGGACGCCGGCTTCTGTGTCGTGGCGCCGTTATCGAGATAGACGAGGCGACGCCCGTGAACCTGACGGCTCAGAATGGGGAAATCGGCGGCGCGGCCCGCTACGGCCGCGTGCGATTCGCGGGTGGGAGCCGCAGCGCTCATTCGAGTTCCTCCAGCAGATTTCCGCCAGGCGTGAGCGCCCGAACGGCGTGGCTTGCACGGCGGCGGACCGCTTCCGGTTCGATACGCGCCAGGCCTTCGAGCACGAAGGCGTAGATGAGCACATTGCGCGCATGTTCGGCGTCGAGGCCGCGTGCCATGAGATAGAACAGGCTGTCTTCGTTCAGTTGCCCGACCGTGGCACCGTGCGTGCAGCGCACGTCTTCGGCATAGATTTCGAGTTCCGGCTTGGAGTCGTTACGGGCCAGGCGCGAGAGCAGCAGGCTGTCGTTGCGCTGAATCGCATCGGTGCCGTCGGCGCCCGGCGCAACCAGGATACGCCCGCGGAAGACCCCCCTGCCCCGATCGGCAAGAATGCCACGATAGTGTTCATGGCTGACGCAATTGGGCTGGGCGTGACCGATGAGCGTGTGGTGATCGACATGCCGTTGGGCATCGGCGAAATACACGCCGTTCAGCAGGCTTTCGGCACGCGTTCCGTCGAACCGGGTGGCAATGTCGTGGCGTGCAAGGCGGGCACCCAGAGAAATCGAGTGAGACGCGAAATACGATTTTTCGGCCTGTTCGACGTCGACGGCTGCCAGGTGGAAGGCCTCGTGTGCTTCTTGCTGCAGACGGGTGTGCACCAGCCGCGCATCGGCGGCCACCTGCACACGTGACACCGTGTTGGTGAAGGTTGCGTTGCCGTCGCGGCCAACATAGTGTTCGACCACGTTGCCCTGTGCGCCGGCTTCGGCCACATAAAGGTTGCGCGGAAATGCTGCGGCACGCTCGCCGCTGGCCACGAACACCACGTGCACCGGCTCTTCGAGCACCGTACCGCGGGCCAGATGCACGAATGCGCCGTCGCTGGCCAGCGCCAGATTCAGCGCTGCCGTGCTGCCGCCATCGGCTTCGCTGCCGAACGCCTGCTGCACCAGATCGGCCTCGTGTGCCAGGGCATCGGCAAGGGTTCCGATGCGCACGCCGGAAGGCAAGGTGCCCAGCTGGCCGAGCGCGGGTGCATGCCGGCCATCCACGAACACGAGCCAGCAACCGCCTTCATCGCCGCGCAGCTCACGCACCAATGCGGCAACATCGACCGGCGCGGCGTGCAGGTCGAAGGAAAGCTGTTGAAGCGGCGCGAGCGAGGTGTGGCGCCAGTCTTCGTGCTTGGTGGTGGGCCAGCCTTCGGCAGCGAACCGGTCGATGGCGCGCTGACGCATGGCGGCAAGCCATGGCAGACCCGCCCCGGGCAGCTGCGCGTGGCGGGCAGCGAAATCGTCTACCCAGGACTGCACTGAACTCATGCCTGTGCCCCCTTCTGCTCGGCCTCGAGTTGCTTGACCCAGCCATAGCCCCGTTCTTCGAGCTCCAGCGCCAGCTCTTTGCCGCCCGAGCGTACGATTCGGCCACCGGAGAGCACATGCACGTAATCGGGCACGATGTAATCGAGCAGACGCTGATAGTGAGTGATGACGATCATGGAGCGCTCAGGCGAGCGCAGGCGGTTCACGCCGTCGGCCACGACACGCAGGGCATCGATGTCGAGCCCGGAGTCGGTTTCGTCGAGCACCGCGAGCTTGGGCTCGAGCAGCGACATCTGGAGCACTTCATTGCGCTTTTTCTCGCCGCCCGAAAAGCCTTCGTTCACCGAGCGATACAGGAACTCTTCGCGCATGCCGACGGCCTTCATTTCTTCCTTGACGCGCTTGAGAAAATCCATCGCGTCGAGTTCATCGAGGCCCTGATGGCGGCGCACGGCGTTGACCGCGGCACGCAGGAAGTAGGCGTTGGAGACGCCTGGAATCTCGATCGGATACTGGAAAGCCAGGAAAATGCCGGACCGGGCGCGCTCTTCGATGGGCATCTCGAGCAGATCCTGACCCAGCCACTCGACCGAACCGCTGTCAATACGATAGTCTTCACGGCCTGCCAGTACCTGGGCCAGCGTGCTCTTGCCAGAGCCGTTGGGGCCCATGATTGCATGCACTTCGCCAGGGTTAACCTGCAGGTTCAGGCCCTTCAGAATGGGCTTGTCTTCGATGGACGCGTGTAAATCCTTGATGTTCAGCATGATGAGAGTTCTCCTTAACCTACGCTACCTTCAAGGC
>JAEZGR010000349.1 GCA_023437255.1 Pseudomonadota bacterium
CGCCAAAGTAGCGGTACAGCGAGAGGCCCGATTCGTCGGCGGCAGCGCGTGCCACGGCCATGCTGGCGGCGAGCATGGCATTGGCGCCCAGGCGGCCCTTGTTCTCGGTGCCGTCGAGGTCGATGAGCGTGCGGTCGATGAAGGTCTGTTCCTGTGCGTCGAGACCCATCAGCGCTTCGGAGATCTCGGTGTTGACGTTTTCGACGGCACGCAGGACACCCTTACCGAGGTAGCGGCCGGCGTCGCCGTCGCGCAGTTCGATTGCTTCACGAGAGCCCGTGGACGCGCCAGAGGGCACGGCCGCGCGACCCATGGCGCCGGATTCCAGCAACACGTCGCATTCCACTGTGGGATTGCCGCGCGAGTCGAGAATTTCGCGGCCGATGATGTCTACGATTGCACTCATGATCTTTGTGTGTCCTGCCTGTAAGGGTTGGAATTCTGCAAAAGGGCCGCCAAGCGGCTGCAGGCATAAATGCCTGATTGTAGCCGCCGCAAAGCGCCCGTGTGCTTGCCGGCGCGGGCGTTCCAATTTTACAGGCCTGAACGAGTGCCTGTGTCAGGATCGGGGGGCGGTGAAGCGTTCTTCGAGCTTCACGAGCGTGTCGGTCAGCGCATCGAGCTCATCGGCAGGAATGGGGCCCAAGGCGAGTTCAAAGAACTCATTTCGGCGCACCATGGTGGCCCGTACCGCCGCGCGGCCGGCATCGGTGAGCAATACATTGGTGAGACGTGCGTCGTGGGCGTCGCGGCTGCGTGCTACCCAGCCCTCGGCTTCGAGCGCCTTGAGCTGCCGGGTCAGCGCCGCGGGGTCGATGGCCAGATGTTGCGCCAGCACCTTCTGGCTCAGTTCGCCGTGCGTGTCGAGCAGAACCAGTATGCGCCAGCGCGCCACCGACAGGCCGGTATGCGCCTCGAATCCGGCCACCAACGCCCGATAGCTGCGCCCGATCTGCTGCATGAAACGCAGATGATGGGGCTCGATCATGTGGACTCCTTCTGTTCGGGCGCTGAATCGGCGGCCTTGGCCACCGCATTCTGCATGGGCGGGGCCGCGCGGTTGCGATCGAACGAGATCGCAGGCAGGCGGAACAGCCAGACAAGACCGGCAAGCGCCACCACCAGCGTCAGCACGAGGCCGGCATGCACGGCCCACACGAGCGATTCACGGGCATGCAGGATAAAGGTTTCCCCATGCAGGCCCACGCGCTGCAGCACGCCGATGAAGGCACTCTGCACGTGCGCACTGACCAGTACCTGCGGATCCTCAAGGCCCGCGAGCCAGGCCGGATTCGGGAACTTCGACACATCCAGCTCGCGCACACGCTCGACATAGTAATGATTGATGATGGAACCGATGATGGCGGTGCCGACCATGCCGCCCACCATGCGCGTGGACTGCATCAGCGCCGTGGAAATGCCGAGCTGGGAACGCTTCACGAGTTCCTGGATGAAGACGGTGATATTCGGCATCAACACGCCCAGGCCGATACCGCAGCCGCTCAGGCATACGATCAACACGATGCGTGGCGTATCGGCCCACACGAACAGCAGGCCCGCGCCGCAAACCAGCAGGAACGTGAAACCGATATGCAGTATGCGCTCCGGCCGGCGCATGCGGGTAATGATGCGGGCGCTGGCAATGCTGCCCACCGTGATCGACAGAACCAGCGGCGTGATCAGCACCCCCACTTCACGCGCGGTCAGGCCGAAGCCTCCCTGCAGAAGCAGCGGGATGTAAATCAGCAGAGCGAACATGATGAAGCCCAGGAAGAACGACAGCAGGCAGAAGATCACGACGCTCGGGTTGCGGAACATGTCCAGCGGAATCAGTGCCTGCGCACAGCGCTTTTCCCACCACACGAATGCCGTGGCCGCGGCCACCGTGAAGAGGCCCAGACCGAGCATGGGCAAGCGGGCTCCGTACTCGGGCAGCAGCTGCACCAGGAACTGCAGGCCCGCCAGCGTCAGAGCAATCAGAACCGCGCCCTGCCAATCGAGGCTGATCTCCGATTGCTGCATGTGACGCACGCGCGGCAGATGGCGCGCGAGCAGATACAGCCCCAGCAGACCCAGGGGCACATTCATGAAGAACACTGTGCGCCAGCCCAGGTAATAGGTGAGAAAGCCGCCCAGCGTCGGACCCACCGCATTGGCAATGCCGAAGCAGCTGCTCAGGATCACCTGCCAGCGCAGACGTACCCGCGGATCGGGAAACAGATCGGGCACCACGGCGAAGGCGGTGCCCAGCATCATGCCGCCCGCGATACCCTGCAGGGCACGACCCAGCACAAGCTGGATCATCGACTGCGCCAGGCCGCACAACACCGATGACAGCAGGAACAGCACGATGGACAGCACCACGAACGGCTTGCGGCCGTAAAAGTCGCCCAGACGGCCGAAGATAGGGATCGTGATGATGGAGGTCAGGAGGTAGGCGGTGGTGACCCAGGCGTAAAGCTCGAAGCCCCTGAGTTCCGCCACGACGGTGGGTAACGCGGTGCCGACCACGGTCTGGTCAACCGCGACCATCATGGTCACGAAGCCCAGGCCCAGCATGGCCATTACCGATTCCCGAAACGACAGCAGCATGCCGCTCGAAGACGCGCGTTCAGTGGGTGATTTCTGTTCCATGGACCAGTCAACTCTTGACGAGTCAACAATTATAGAACGGAAGCCCGAGCGCGCGCATCGCCGCCGCGGGGGCTGCGGCGATGCAACAACATCAGGAAATGAGGTGGCCCGCGCTATTCGGGCCAGAAAGGCAACGTGCTGCCCGACGCGGGATCAGTCGCGGAATTCGCGCAAGAGAGCCCCGCTACCCTTCACCGCCCGGTCAATGGCGATGAGTGACTCGAGCAGACTGCGCATTTCGCCGAGCGGCACGGCATTGGGGCCGTCGGAAAGCGCCCTGTCGGGGTCGGGGTGAGTTTCCATGAACAGGCCGGAAATGCCCGCTGCCACCGCCGCCCGCGCCAGTACCGGCACGAACTCGCGCTGACCGCCCGAAGACGTGCCCTGCCCGCCCGGCAGCTGTACAGAGTGGGTCGCGTCGAACACGACGGGGCACTGCGTTTCGCGCATGATGGCCAGCGAGCGCATGTCGGACACAAGATTGTTGTAGCCGAACGAGACCCCGCGCTCGCACACCAGGATGTTGTGGCCGTCGCCGCCGGCGTCGAGCGCGGCCTGGCGCGCCTTGGCCACCACCTGCGCCATGTCGTGCGGGGCCAGAAACTGGCCCTTCTTGATGTTGACCGGCTTCAGGGTTGCGGCACAGGCATGGATGAAATCGGTCTGACGGCAGAGAAACGCAGGCGTCTGCAGCACGTCGACCACGGCGGCCACATCGGCCACCTGCTCGGTGGTGTGCACATCGGTAAGCACCGGCACGCCAAGCTGCTCGCGCACGTCTGCCAGAATGCGCAGCCCTTCGTCTTGACCCGGGCCCCGGTATGAACGCCCCGAGCTGCGATTGGCCTTGTCGAACGAGCTCTTGTAGATGAAGTAAACGCCCAGCTCGGTGGTGAGCTCCTTGAGCGCTGCGGCGGTATCGAAAGCCATTTCCCTGGATTCGATCACGCAGGGCCCGGCGATCAGAAAGAAGGGCTGGTCAAGCCCAATATCTACGCCACACAGTTTCATGAGTGCATCCTTTTTCAGACGGCGGGCGAGGCGGGCAACCTGCCCGCCCCGGCGCCGTGATCGCGATGTGCCTGCGCTTACGCCTTGGCTTCGCGCTGCTGCTGATGAGCCAGTGCGGCCTTGATGTAGCTGATGAACAGCGGGTGGCCGTCGCGCGGTGTGGAAGTGAATTCCGGGTGGAACTGCACGCCCATGAACCAGGGATGTTGAGGCAGCTCCATGATCTCGGGCAACTGCTCGGTGGGCGTGCGGGCGCTGATCACCATGCCGGCCTCTTCGAGGCGCGTGACATACACGTTGTTGACTTCGTAGCGATGGCGATGGCGTTCGTTGACTTCGGCACCGTAGATCTCAGCCGCACGCGTACCCGGCTGAACGGGACAGCGCTGCGCGCCCTTGCGCATGGTGCCACCCAGGTCGGAATTATTGTCACGACGCTCAATCTTGCCTTCGCGATCTTGCCATTCGGAAATGAGCGCAACGACAGGGTGGGCTGCAGCGGGATCGAATTCGGTGCTGTTGGCGCCGCCCAGCCCGGCCACGTGACGGGCAAACTCGACGACGGCCAGCTGCATGCCCAGGCAGATGCCCAGATAGGGCGTGCCGGTTTCGCGGGCATAGCGGATCGCACGGATCTTGCCTTCTGTGCCGCGTTTGCCGAAGCCGCCCGGCACGAGAATGGCATCGAGACCTTCGAGGCAGGCGGTGCCTTCGGCCTCGATGACTTCCGAATCAAGGTATTCGATCTCGACGCGCGAACGGGTATGGATGCCCGCGTGCGTGAGCGCTTCTGACAAGGACTTGTACGACTCGGTGAGGTCGACGTACTTGCCGACCATGCCGATGCGTACGTGATGTTCGGGGTGCTGGATCGCGTCGATCAGACGTTCCCACATCGTGAGATCGGCGGGAGGCGGCGCCAGGCACAATGCGTCGCAGATGATCGAATCAAGCCCCTGCTCGTGCAGCATGCCGGGGATCTCGTAAATGGAGGTCTCGGCGTCCCATACCGAAATCACGGCGTCGAGGGGCACGTTCGAGAACAGCGAAATCTTGGCGCGTTCGTCGTCGGGAATGCGGCGGTCGGCACGGCACAGCAGTGCGTTCGGGTAGATGCCGATTTCGCGCAGCTTTTGAACCGAGTGCTGGGTGGGCTTGGTCTTGAGTTCGCCTGCCGAGCCGATGTATGGCACGAGGGTCAGGTGCACGAAGGCCGCATTATTGCGGCCCAGGCGCAGACTCATCTGACGCACGGCTTCGAGGAAAGGCAGCGACTCGATATCGCCCACGGTTCCGCCGATCTCGACAATGGCCACATCGGCTGCACCGTCCCAGGCGGCCTTGGCGCCGCGCACGATGAAATCCTGGATTTCGTTCGTGATGTGCGGAATGACCTGTACCGTCTTGCCCAGGTAATCGCCGCGGCGTTCCTTGCGCAGGACCGATTCGTAGATTTGCCCGGTGGTGAAGTTGTTCACCTTGCGCATGCGCGTCGAGATGAAGCGCTCGTAGTGGCCGAGGTCAAGGTCGGTTTCTGCGCCGTCTTCAGTCACGAACACTTCGCCGTGCTGAAAGGGGCTCATGGTGCCGGGGTCGACGTTGATATAGGGGTCGAGCTTGAGCATGGT
>JAEZGR010000079.1 GCA_023437255.1 Pseudomonadota bacterium
CTGTTTCTGATTTTGTCGTGCTCGCCTTCAGGGTGTCTTCGCGGCGGGTGCCTTCAGGCTGCCTTTACGGAGATCTGTCTCAGAGCAAGAAAATCGTGGCCAGGCTGAGAAACAGAAAGAAGCCCAGCGAATCCGTGGCGAAGGTCAACAGTACCGATGAGCCGACGGCCGGGTCTTTGCCGAAGCGCACACGCAGCATCGGAATCAGCACGCCCAAGGCGGCGCCGATCAGCATGTTGCCGATGATGGCGGCCATCATCACCAGAGCCACGGACAACGAGCCCGAAAATGCCCAGGCGAAGCCTGCGGCGACCAGGCTGCCGCAGGCGCCCACCAGGAAGGTGACCTGCATCTCGCGGCGCACCAGCTGCCAGATGTTGGCGCCGGTGACGCGGCCCACGGCCATGGCCCGGATCACCATGGTCATGGTCTGGTTGCCGGAGTTACCGCCGATGCCGGCCACGATCGACATCAGGAAGGCCAGTATCACGATCTGCGAAACCGTGTGTTCAAAGCGTGAGGCAACCAGCGACGCCGTGGCCGCAGTGATCAGGTTCACCAGCAGCCAAGGGGCGCGGTTGCGCAGTGCCGAACGTACCGGCGCGAAAATGTCCTCTTCCTGCAGACCCGCCCGCGACAGCTCCTGCTCTTGCGAGTCTTCCTGGATGACGTCCACCACCTCGGCGATGGTGACGCGGCCGATCAGGCGGCCCTGGTCGTCGGTGACGGGTGCGGACACCAGGTCGTAACGTTCGAAGGCGCCGGCTGCGTCGGCGTCGGAGTCGAGCGGGTTCAGGCTCAGGTAATCGGTGAGCATGGCGTCGGACACGAGCGTCTCGGGCTCGCTGACGAGCAGCACGCTGACGGGAAGCGTGCCCTGCAGCCTGTCCTGGCGATCGACGACGAAGATTTGATCGGTATGGTCGGGCAGCTCGTGCAGGCGTCGCAGATAGCGCAGAACGACCTCCAGCGTCACGTCTTCGCGTACCCGCACCATCTCGAAGTCCATGATGGCGCCCACGGTGCCTTCGGGGTAGCCCATGGCCTCGAGAAGCTGTGCGCGCTCCTGCTCGGTCAGCCCCTTCTGCACTTCTGCGACCACGTCTGGCGGCAGGTCGGGCGCCAGGTCGGCGATCTCGTCGGCGTCCATGTGCTCGGCCGCGGCCACGAGGTCTTCGTGGTCCATCGACTCGATCAGGGATTCCCGGGCCCAGTCCTCGACCTCCAGCAGAACGTCGGCATCGTGCTCCGCGCTGACCAGCTGCCAGACCGCCTGGCGCTCGTAAACCGGCAGCGACTCCAGAATGAAGGCGATATCCGAGGGATGCAGATCATTGATGATCGCCCGGATCTCGTTTTCGTGCTGCCGGTGCAGCAGGCCTTCGAGCAGATTGGAGCTGTCTTCCTCTTCGTCCTCTTCCTGGCGACGTGCGAGCGCGTCCACCACCTCCGGGCGCTTCAGAATGCTTTGCAGCTGTTGCAGCGCCAGTTGGGCGTCTTCCGGATCCAGCCTGCGGCGGATCGTGACGGGCTTGGCGGTATCGACGACTTCTTCCGTCATGTTCTCAGGCTCAGATGGGCGGCAGGGGCCGGCTGCGGCGGCTTTCGTCGGTGGCTACATACGTGAGGGTGGCTTCGGTGACTTTGACCGGCTCCGTGTCCATACGCTGGCGGTCGGCGTAAACCTCTACCGAAACGGTGATGGACGTGCGGCCTTCCTTGACGATCTCGGTGTAGAAACTCAGAAGGTCGCCCACGAAAACAGGCTGCTTGAAAACAAAGGCATTGACCGCGATCGTGGCAACACGTCCCCCGGCCCTGCGTGTGGCAGGAATCGAGCCCGCAATGTCGACCTGGGCCATGATCCAGCCTCCGAAGACATCCCCATGGATGTTGGCGTCTTTGGGCATGGGCATGACGCGCAACACAGGTTGACGAACCAGCGGTTGGGCGAGGGTGTTCTCGGTGCTCACTTTACGGCTCCAGGTGAGGTGACGCCGCAATCGGCGTCGCGAAATGGGGGCACGGTGCGCCGCGGGAGCCGAATCAACCGGCGAGCGGGCACCAAGCGCACCCGCATTTTACCGAGTTGTACGCTTCGTGCTGTTGGTGTATTGCGTGTCTAGCCTTTAGGGGTGCCCAGCCACTTGCGCGCAAGCTCGACCCAATAGGTGCCGCCCAGCGGAATGAGGGCATCGTTGAAGTCGTAAGTGCCGTTGTGCAGCATGCAGGGGCCGTCACCGTGGCCGGGCAGCCGGTGGTCGCCCTGGCCGTTGCCGATCCACACATAGCAGCCGGGTTTCTCCTGCAACATGAAGGCGAAGTCTTCGGCGCCCATCGACGGCGTGACATTGCGCACGAGACGTTCGGCGCCGAAGGTGCTTTCGATAACCTGCGCGCAGAACTCGGTTTCGGCTTCGGAGTTGACCGTGGGCGGATACTTGCGCTGGAACTCGAAGGTGGCGGTGCAGTCGAGCGTGGCGGCTGTCTGTTCACAGATGGCTCGCATGCGCGCTTCGATGAGGTCGAGCGTGCGCTCGGTGAAGGTGCGCACCGTGCCGCGGATCTCGGCGTCGGTGGGAATAACGTTGTCGGCCGAGCCCGCATGAACCTGCGTCACGCTCAGCACGGCGGGATCGAGCGGGTCGCGGTTGCGCGTCACGATGGTCTGCAGCGCCTGCACCATCTGCACAGCCGCGATGACCGGGTCTGCTCCCAGGTGAGGCATGGCACCGTGTGCGCCCTTGCCCTTGATGCGCACGCTGAATGTGTTGCTCGACGCCATGATCGGGCCTGCCGTGAGCCCGAACTGACCTTCGGGCATGCCCGGCCAGTTGTGCATGCCGAACACGGCTTCCATGGGAAAGCGCTCGAACAGGCCGTCGTCGATCATGGCTTTCGCGCCGCAGTGACCCTCCTCGGCCGGCTGGAAGATCACATGGACCGTGCCGTCGAAGTCGCGGCTTTCTGCCAGGTGGCGTGCCGCTGCAAGCAGCATGGTGGTATGGCCGTCGTGGCCACACGCGTGCATCTTGCCGGCGTTCGTGCTCGCATGCTCGAAGGAATTGAGCTCCTGCATGGGCAGCGCGTCCATGTCGGCGCGCAGGCCGATCGCGCCGCCGGCGGGGCCCCGGGCACCCTCGATGATGCCAACCACCCCGGTGCCGGCCAGTCCGCGGTGCACCGTGATGCCCCAACCCTCCAGCAGACGCGCCACGACGTCGGAGGTACGGTGCTCTTCGTAGCCCAGTTCGGGATGGGCGTGCAGATCGCGCCGTATGGCGGTGAGCTCCTCATGCCACAGGAGGATGGGTTCGACGAGTTGCAT
>JAEZGR010000169.1 GCA_023437255.1 Pseudomonadota bacterium
TTCCACCCCTACTACTCGGTGCACGACATCGTGGGCGTGGCAGGCTTCCTGATCGTCTTCGCGGCCATCGTGTTCTTTGCACCTGAAATGGGTGGCTACTTCCTGGAGTTCAACAACTTCATCCCGGCCGACCCGCTCAAGACACCGCCCCACATTGCACCGGTCTGGTACTTCACGCCGTTCTACTCCATGCTGCGCGCCACCACGGCCGACTTCACATGGGTACTGGCAGCCGGCTCGGCGCTGGCAGGCGTCATCCTGTTCGCCAACGGCAAGCTGCGCGGCATCTGGCGCCTGGCTGTGCCCGCCGGCCTGATCATCCTGGCAGTGCTGTTCCGCACCATCGACGCCAAGTTCTGGGGTGTTGTGGTCATGGGCGGCTCGGTGGTTCTGCTGGGCTTCCTGCCCTGGCTGGATTCCTCGCCGGTGAAGTCGATCCGTTATCGCCCGACTTGGCACAAGTACCTGTATGCCATCTTTATCGTGAACTTCCTGATCCTCGGCTACCTTGGCACGCAAGCGCCCAGCCCTGTGTTCAACCTCATGAGCCAGATTGGTACAGTGATCTACCTGGCATTCTTCTTCCTGATGCCCATCTGGGGCCGTATCGGTACGTTCAAGCCTGTGCCTGAACGCATCAACTTCAAAGCCCACTGAGGTCCCCCATAGGTAACGGAACGATCATGATAAAAAAGCTGATAGCAACCATTGCCCTGTCGCTGACCTGCACGGTCTCGTTTGCAGCGGGAGGCGGCTTCCCGCTTGACAGGGCCCCCGATCGCATCAACGACATGGCTGCCCTGCAGAACGGCGCCAAGCTGTTCGTGAACTACTGCATGGGCTGTCACAGCGCGAATTCCATGCGCTTTAACCGCCTCACCGACATCGGCCTGACCGAAGACCAGATCAAGAAGAACCTGCTCTTCACGACCGACAAGGTGGGCGACCTCATGGAAATCGCCCTGCGCCGCGAAGACGCGACTGCCTGGTTCGGTGCCGCGCCGCCCGACCTCTCGGTCATTGCCCGCGCCAAGTCGATCAACCTCGGCCCCACCGGCGTAGACTACATCTACACCTTCCTGCGCACGTTCTATCGCGACACCGCTCGCCCCATCGGCTGGGACAACCTGGTCTTCCCGAGCGTGGGTATGCCGCACGCGCTGTGGGAGCTGCAAGGTCCGCGCAGCATGGAACGCGTCACGGTTGCACATGTCGACACCGCCGACGGCAACCAGCAGTGGGAGCGCAAGATCGCCAAGTACGATCCGCAGGGCTTCTCCCAAATCACCACCGAAGTGCTGCAGGGCTACACTGGCAGCGCCTCCGACAAGGTGACCTTCACGCCTGTCGATCCCAAGTTGGCCGCTGGTTACGACAGCCAGGTCGCAGACCTTGCAAACTTCCTCGGCTGGATGGCCGAACCCGTACAGCTCGAGCGCAAGCGCCTGGGCGTCTGGGTCCTGCTGTTCCTGATCCTGTTCTTCGGCGTGGCCTGGCGCCTCAACGCCGTCTTCTGGAAGGACGTCAAGTAGCTATCTGCAGCTTGAAGTCCCACCCCGACCCGCAGCCCGCTGCGGGTCGTACTGCATACCAAGAAAGGGCGAGGCGTAACTGATTACGCCTTTTCCCTTTTCTGGGCCGCCCAAAAGGCGTACCTTTATTCATCCTCAACGATTGGAAACCGCGACATGATGGTGCTCTATTCTGGAACGACTTGCCCGTTCTCCCAACGCTGCCGCTTTGTTCTGTTCGAGAAAGGCATGGATTTCGAAATCCGTGATATCGACCTGTACAACAAGCCGGATGACATTGCCGTCATGAATCCGTACGGTCAAGTTCCGATCCTTGTGGAACGCGACCTGGTTCTGTACGAATCGAACATCATCAACGAATACATCGACGAGCGCTTCCCGCACCCTCAGCTCATGCCGGCAGACCCGGTCATGCGTGCCCGCACACGGCTGTTCCTCTACAACTTTGAAAAAGAGCTCTTCGTGCACGTGTCGGCCCTTGAAGAGCGCGGCAATACCGACGCCAAGGCTCAGGAACTCGCCCGCCAAAACATCCGCGACCGCCTCTCGCAGCTGGCACCGGTGCTGGTGAAGAACAAGTTCATGCTGGGCGAAGAGTTCTCGATGCTCGACGTCGCCATTGCTCCCCTGCTCTGGCGCCTCGACCACTACGGTATCGAACTGCCCAAGAACGCCGCTCCGCTGCAGAAGTATGCCGAGCGCATCTTCTCGCGTCCGGCCTACATCGAAGCCCTCACGCCTTCTGAAAAGGTCATGCGCCGTTGAGCCACAGTGCCATGCAAGAGTCCTCCACCAAGCCCTATCTGATCCGCGCACTGCATGAATGGTGCACCGATAACGGCTACACGCCGCATATCGTGGTTACGGTCGACGAGAACACCACCGTTCCGCCCGCCCACGTTCGCGATGGTCAGATCACGCTGAACATCGGCACGCTGGCCACGAACAGGCTGGTGTTGGGCAATGAGTACATCGAGTTCCAGACCCGCTTCGGCGGGGTCACCGAGAACATCTACGTGCCGGTCGCCGCAGTGTCCGCCATCTATGCGCGCGAAACCGGCGCCGGCATGGGGTTTGAAGTGGCGGCGTCGCGTCCGTACCCCGGCGGCGACACCTCATCCGCGAGCACCCAGGGCGCGCAACCGGAACCCGATTCCAGCGGCAATCCCGACGACACCCCGCCCAAACCGCGACTCACGGTCGTCAAGTAAAGCACGCCGAAAAATAGTGTAGAATGTCGCTTCTTTGGCCGGCTTAGCTCAGTTGGTAGAGCAGCGCACTTGTAATGCGAAGGTCAACAGTTCGAATCCGTTAACCGGCACCAGAATCTGCGCGGGTGGTAATTTGCAAGCTGCACGTTGCCGCGCATATCACCAACCCGCAAGCGCAAGTACAAAAAAGGCCACTAGAAATAGTGGCCTTTTCTTTTGAAACCGCGCCTTACTCTAGCTTCAGGCCGGTCTCTTTAACGAACTGTGCCCAGCGTTCGTACTGTTGCACTGCATATTTTTCAACGGTAGGTG
>JAEZGR010000135.1 GCA_023437255.1 Pseudomonadota bacterium
GCTACGGTGCGCTCGGTGTTCGTGATCGACCCGGCAAAGAAGATCCGCATGACGCTGACCTACCCGGCCAGCACCGGCCGCAATTTCGATGAGATCCTGCGCGTGATCGACTCGCTGCAACTCACCGACAGCCATAGCGTGGCGACACCGGTCAACTGGAAGCAGGGCGACGATGTGATCATTGTTCCGAGCCTGCAAGACGAAGAGGTCATTCGCCAGAAGTTCCCGAAGGGGTACAAGGCGATCCGGCCGTACCTTCGCATCACGCCGCAGCCCGACCGCTGATTGCCGGCACGCTGCACAGACAACAACGCCCCGCACTGCGGGGCGTTGTGCTTTCAGGGCCGGGCCGGGCTCCGGTGTGGACGGCTACCTGTGAGGACGCGCGCCCTGAAGCATGCGTTGCAGAAAAGGCGCACTTTTACGGCACCGTGGAATCCACTGATTGCACCAGAGACTGTTTTTTCATACAGTACCAAGTACTGTATGGATAAACAGGAGTTCACCATGATTCCCAGCCGCAGCGAGTCTCCGTTCAAATGGCCCTTTCCTCCCAAGCCGAAGGCTGTCGGGCCAAATGCTCGCCCACGGCCTCGCACACGCCCGGCCGGTCGCAGTGTGCGTGGTGGTGCAACGGGCCTCACCCGCAAGGCCATGCTCGCCGACATCGTCCTGGTCATTTTCTGGGGTGCCAGTATTCCAGGGCTCATGTGGTTGGGCGCGGCCGGCGGGTTCTGAAGGGCCCATCAGTCAATCAGCTTGCCTTCGGCATGAAACGGGTAGGGGCCCTCAAAATGGCCGATCGGTGCCAGATGCGTCACTAGTCGCTGGTTTTGGTCGTCCCAGCCAAACACCCGGAAGGCGGGCGGTTCAAGCATCCAGTCGGAAGAGGCTTCGGGGTCAAGGTTCAGCGTCACCTGATGAGCCGGGCCCGGGCAGGTCGATGCCAGGGTACCGCCAAAGCGTACGTCAATGGCACGGTGCAGGTGGCCGCAAATCACGCGTTCCACGTTGGGGTGGCGCCGAAGCAGTGCTTCAAGCTGCGGTGCCCCTTCGCTCAACCCGATCTTGTCCATGTGGCCGATCAGCGTGCGAAACGGCGGGTGATGCATGGCCACCACCACGGGCTGGCCTTCAACTGCAGCCAGCTCGCGTTCCAGCCACTGCAGGCGCTCATCGCTCAATATGCCGTCGCTGTGCCCTGGTTCACTCGTGTCCAGGGTCAACACCTGCAGGGGGCCAACCTGCACCCGGTATTGCACCGGGCCATCGGTGCCCAGGTAAGCGTGATCTGCAAACACGCGGCGCAGGTTGTTCCGATCATCGTGATTGCCCGGCAGCAGGTAAATGGGCATGTCCAATGGCGCAAGCAGATCGCGTAAAAATTCATATTCTTCGATCCGTCCGAAGTCGGTCAGGTCGCCCGTCACGATCACTGCTTCGGGTCGTTGGCGCAGCGCCTGCACCGACTCCACGGTGGTGCGCAGGTAGCTCGAAGTGTCTACCTTGCCGTAGGCCAGCCGGCCCGGTTGGCGGATATGCAGGTCCGTGAGCTGCACAAAGGTCAGAGTCTGGTTCATGAGTTCAGTTCAATAGATGTGCGTTGAATCTGAGCGGCCTTCAGGCCGCAGTGGCGTCATTGCGCGCGGGCAGCAGGCGCTCGGTGTCGATTTCCAGGCCCACAATATCGCCGGGGGCGTATGCCAGCAAGCCATGCGCTTCCACCATCAGGGGCGGCTGACCTTCCAGTTCCAGTTGCAACTGCACGCGATCGCCCAAGAAGGTGCGTCGCGCAATACGGGCGGTGGCGCCGCCGTTCGGGGCCACAAGGTGAATATCTTCGGGGCGCAGCATTACTTCGTTGCGGTCCCGCAAATGGCCCGGGCATGTCAGTGCGCCGTTACCTAGCCGGATCACGCCGGCGGCCATGTCTTCGTTGCTGCGCGCCAGCGTGTTCACTCTTCCCAGGAATCGCGCCACGAACGGGTGTGCGGGGTTGCGGTACAGCGACTCCGCGGTGCCGACCTGCATGATCTGGCCGGCCTCCATCAGTGCCAGCCGGTCGGCGATTGCCATCGCTTCCTGCTGATCGTGCGTCACGTGCACGGCTGTAATGCCCAGGCGGCGCAGCAGTTCTGCCAGTTCGTCGCGCAGCGACTCCTTGAGCTTGGCGTCGAGGGCGGCCATGGGTTCATCCAGCAGCAGCACCCGCGGCTTCACGGCAACGGCGCGGGCAAGTGCCACCCGTTGGCGCTGACCGCCCGAGAGTTCGGTGGGGCGCTTTTTCTCGAGGCCGTTCAGGCGCACCAGATCGATGAGCGTGCCTGCGGTACGGCGGCATTCATCGGCGCTTGCGCCACGAATCTTGAGGCCGTAGACAATGTTCGCCTCAACGGTCATCTGTGGAAACAGCGCATAGCTCTGAAACACCATGCCGATGCCGCGCTTTTCCGCCGGGAGTGCTGTCACATCCTGGTCGCCGAACAGGATGCGGCTGCCGGGGTCGGCGGTTTCGAGGCCCGCCAGCAGTCGCAGCAGGGTCGTCTTGCCGCAGCCTGAAGGGCCCAACAGCGCGACAACTTCACCCGCTTCGATGTTGAGGTCGACCGGCAGCAGACCACGCGTGCCGTCGGGGTAGGTCTTGGCGCACTGTGTGATCTCGATGCGCGTGCTTTGGGTGGAGACGGGGGAATCAAGTTCCATAACGTTTCTGTATCAGGGTGGTGAGTGCCTGCAGTATCCAGAGTACGGGCAGGATCACAAGGAGAAAGACGAGCGTATAGGCGGAGCCGACCTCGATACGCATCGATGCGTAGCTGTCGGCCAGCCCGACGGGCAGTGTGCGCGTGAGAGGGGTGTGCAGCATCCAGGTGAGATTGAATTCACCGATCGACAGCGTGAAAACCATTAGCATGCCGGCAACGATCGCCGGCAGTACGGCGGGCACGAGCACACCCAGGAAGCGCTGCACGAAACCTGCGCCCAGTGTGCGTGCCGCTTCTTCCATGGCGAGCAGGTCGGGGCGCTGGAAGGCGGCCGATACCGTGCGCACCATGAAGGGCAGTGTGAAGACCACGTGCCCGATCAGAATGAACACGAAGCTCTGTCGCAGCGAGGTCATGTTTCCGTAAACGAGGATCAGGGCCAGTGCGGTTGCCAGGCCCGGAATTGCCACCGGCAGAAGCAGCAGTTCTTCGAATGCACGGGCCAGGCGCGAGCGGCTGCGTGCCAGCGCATAGGCGCAGGGGACGCCCAGCAGCAGCGTACAGATCACGCAGGCCAGGGCAAGGCCGATCGAAGCGCCGACCGTGCTGCCGTAGACCTCCCAGACCTGTTCGACCCAGCGCAGGGTGAGCCCGCTTGAAATTCCGCGGTTGTAGCTGTTGACCAGCCCGGCCATGACCGAGACCAGTACGGGCGCGACCATGAAGATGCAGATGGCGACCGTGGTCAGGAACAGCAGCGGCGAACGTGAAGTACTCGATGTTCTCATGTCACGCTCCTTATTGCGCCGCCTTCGCGTCGTTGGTCAGAACGCGCGACAGGTACAGTACGCCCCAGGTTACAAGGCCCAGTGCAATTGACAGTGAGGCGGCTACCGCAAAGTTGGCGTAATTGGTGAACTCGTTGTAGATCGTGATCGGCACCACTTCGAACTGGCTCGACAGCGTGAATGCGGTGCCGAAGGCGCCCATGGCGGTGGCAAACACAATTGCGCCGCAGGCAACCGTGGTCGGCAGCAACTGGGGCCACCAGGCATCGCGGGTGATCTGCCAGCGGCTGGCCCCCAGCACGCGGGCGGCTTCCTCGAGTTGCGGATCCATGGCTTCGGCCGCAGCGGTGTACGAGGCGATCGCGCGGGGCAGCGAGAAGTACAGGTAGGCCAGGAACAGACCGATCACGCCATAGGCGAAAGTCATGCGACCCATGCCCAGGCTGCTGGTGAGGCTGGCAAAGCTGCCTTGCCGCCCGCCGATCAGAATGACAAAGAAGCCGACGATGACGCCCGGAAATGCCAGCGGTGCCGTCAGCAGCGAGATCAGGGCCTGGCGGCCGCGAAAGCGGCGGCGCGCCAGGTAGATGCCGACCGCAGCGCCCAGTATCAGCGTGACCAGTGTCGTTGCCAACGAGAGCCAGAGGGTGTTGAGCAGGCTTTGAAGGTAGCGGGCATTGGTCAGGACAAGCAGATACGTGTCCCATCCGTTATTTGCCGGCAGCGCGATCAGCGTGGCCGCCGGCAGCAGCCAGAATGCGGTGAAGAATATGACGGCCGGCAGCACACACAGCATTCGGATCTGGCTGGCCCGGCTCGTCGGATTGGGGGGTGCGGTCATGATTGAAAAGCGTAGTGGGTTTACTGAACCTGCTGCAGGTAGCGGTCGGAGAAGTCGCGCTGCACTTCGGCCATGCGTGCGTAGTCAATCGACTTCACGCGCGCGTAGTCGGAAGCCGGCAGGAACAGGGCTTCGATGTCCTTGGGCATGGCTTCGGGGCGCACCGGGCGCAGGAATGCGCGGGCCCAGATTGCCTGACCTTCGTCGGACATGACGAAATCAAGCGCCTTCTTGCCGTTATCGGGGTTGGGGGAATTCGCCACCAGGCTCATGACGTAGGGAACCGCGATCGTGCCTTCTTCGGGGATCACGAACTCGACGTTGGCGCCGTCCTTGTGCTTGGCACGATACGCGTTGAAGTCATAGTCAAGCAGAATGCCGATCTCACCGGACAGCAGGCGGGCGTAGGACGTCTGCTTCGGCACGATCGGGTCGTTCTTCTGCAGGGTCTTCAGGTAGTCGAGGCCGGGCTGCACGTTATCGACGGTGCCGCCGTGGGCGAGATTGGCGGCCATGGCTGCCACGTACCCGACAAACGCGGAAGAGGGGTCCAGATAGCCGACGAGGCCGCGGTATTCAGGCTTGAGCAGATCGGCCCATGATTTGGGGATGGGTTTGCCGTCGAGCGCATCGACGTTCACCATGAAGCCCATCGTGCCGGAGTGCACGGTGAACCAGTTGCCCTCGGGGTCTTTCAGGTCGGCCGGAATGGCGTCCCAGTGGGCCGGCTTGTAGGGCGTGACGACGCCTTCCTTCTGAGCCTGTGCCGCAAAAGAAATCCCCAGGTACACAATGTCGGCGACCGGGTTGGATTTTTCAGCAACCAGCTGGGCCAGCGACTGGCCGGAGTTCTTGTTGTCGGCCGGAATGCTGATGCCGGTATGTTCCTTGATGGCACGCAGCTGGGTGCCCCAATCGGCCCATTCCGTGGGGCAGTTGTAGCAGATTGCCGTCTGTGCCTGCGCGCCCGCGGCGGTGAGCCCGAGTGCCAGCACACCGGCCTGGGCAATGCGTTTGAAGAGTGTAGACATGGAATGCTCCGCTTGGTTGGAAGACAGGAGAGGAAGGTGGGCCTTGTGGCCCGGGTTGAAATTCATGGGTGCGTCGGTGCAGCGGCGCAGGATTCCGCCCAGCGCACCCGGTGCGGCAGGGTGATGCTGTCGGCGGCCGAGGGGTGACGGCGCGAGTTCACGCCGTCGAGCAACCACGTGACCGCGGCACGACCCATTTCGGCGTTAGGCTGGGCGATCGTGCTCAGGCGCGGCGTCAGATCACGGGCGAGGCCGATGCCGTCAAAGCCCGTGATGCTGATGTCTTGAGGGACGGATAGCCCGCATTCGTGCGCAGCACGCATCGCACGCAGCGCCAGCAGATCGTTGGAGCACACCAATGCGGTGGGACGCTGCGGCGTACGCAGCACGTCGGCGATGTCTTGCGTGGCCGTTTCGACGAAGGGCACTTCAATCAGGGGGCAGGGTGTCAGACCGGCCTGGTCCATGGCCTCACAGAACCCGAGGTGGCGTTGCAGGGCGCGGTCAGAGGCGGTCAGCCGGCCACATACCATGGCGATGCGGCGATGGCCGAGGTCGACCAGTCGCCCAACGATCTCGTGCATGGCGGCGTCGCCGGCTACCGATACACAGGGGTGGGCGGGATGGCGGTTATAGACCAGCACGTAGGGCACGGTTTCCGAACGCAGAAGAGTGATCGCCCTGGATGAGCCGGCATCCGACACGACCAGTGCGACGCCATCCACGCCGAATCACAACAGCTGACGCACTGCTTCCTCTTCGGTATCGAGGCGATATTGCGTGGACATCGGCATGATCGCGTAACCCTGTTCGGCCGTCGCGCCG
>JAEZGR010000203.1 GCA_023437255.1 Pseudomonadota bacterium
TGCTGATCAACGATCGCCTGCGCCACGCGTATGAGTGTCACGAAGCGCTGGTTCACACTCTTGACCAGCCCCTGGGCCTGCTGCAACTGGGCCTGCAGCTCCGGTGAAGCCTGTGCCTGGGCCATCAAGCTCTCGTAGACGGCGTTGATGCGCACGCGCGGCACCACGGCCGGATTCAAATGTGCCGCCCAGCGGCCCCCGGTTTTGCGCACCACCACATCAGGTGTCACATAGTCGGCCGGATTGCCGGCCCAGTTGCGCGCAGGGCGGGGCTCCAGCCGCAAAAGCAGACCATGTGCCGACCGCAGGACGGGCATGGGAACACCCAGAATGTCGCGCAGCTTGTTCAGATTGCCGGTTGCCAGTACAGAAAGATGCTTGCCGGCGATTTCGCGGGCGCAGTCATAGACATCGGGATCGGCCGCAACGCCCTCTTCCTCGCGCCGCAGGGCGAGCTGCAGCAACAGACATTCAGACAGCGAACGCGCACCCACCCCCGGTGGATCGAACGACTGCAGCAATCTGAGGGCGGCGGCCAGCTCTTCAGGTTCGACGGCAAGTTCGGGCGGCAGTATCGCGGCGATCTCTTCGAGTGGCGTAGGCAAATAACCACTGTCGTCGAGCTCTTCGATCAGCACGCCCACCAGCCCGCAATCGCGTTCGCCCGCGCGCGTGAGACGAAGCTGCTCGTGCAGATGATCCTGCAGCGTCGTGGGCAGCGCAGACTCCGGTCGCTCCGCGTCCTCATCGTCGCTTCCGCCCGAGCGCCCTGAACCGGCCTCAGGCATCCAGCGGTCTTCGACCGGCGCCTGTGGCAGAGACGCTACCGTCGCATCCGCATCGGTGTCATACTCATCACCGCGCTCCAGCAGTGGGTTTTCTTCCAGCGCCCGCGCCACTTCCAGCTCCAGGTCGTGCGCCGAAAGCTGCAGAAAGCGAATCGACTGCTGCAGCTGCGGCGTCAACGCAAGCTGCTGCTGTTGACGAAGTTCCAATGACTGACGCGAATGCATTTTGTGGAAAAGCACCTCATGAAGATTGACAGGCCTCAACCCACCCGAGCCGACGCAAGCCGGCTGCGCAATACGGTTCTGAGACTCACGGCCGCAACGCGAACGCTCACGATCGTTGTCGTGATCGCCGTCGCCCTGGTCTGGTGGGTCCTGCTGCATCGGCTCATTGCCTTTGGCAGGGGCCTGGACTACAGCGGCCTGGAGACGCTGAGCGGGCAAGTCGCCACACTCGTAAAGCAATACAACCCGTTCTTCTGGTGGGCGATTGTCGCACTGTGCACGCTTATTATTGCGTATTTCGTGATGGGCTTCGTGGGCGCCATGAATCGCAAGGCCAGCGCGCGACGCGTCGATGCATCCACGGTGGCCACTCTGGCCAGTCATCTTTCTGCGCCCGCCCTGCGCGTGCTCGACTGGAGCTGGCAGAACCGCCGCGAACCGATTACCGTGGGCGTTTTACAACGCGCACTCAGCGAACTGCAGAGCGGCCGGGCAGCGCGAATCGACCTCGCAGAGCGGCACGCCGCCCTTCTCGAAACGGCATTGGTCGAAGAGGCAGCCGGCGCCCCATTGCAAACACCGTGATTTTGTGTTTGACTAGCGGTTATGAAGTTTGAACACGCAGCCCCCTCGTACGCTATCGCCGGCCAGCAGGCCGGGGCGTCGCTGCGTGTCACGGGTGCGCTCAAGGCCACCCGTACGCCTCTCCTTCCCCTTTCGCTCCTCCTTCTACTACCGATCGGTTGCCGAGCCTAGCGCTCGTGGCAGTTCGGCAGCCCCCTTCCGGCCACCTCGTGTTTTTGTCCGTCCGTGTAACCGCCCGGTCACGGCGACAGCGTCATATCCAAGACTCAAATCAGGTGCATCATGATCCCGAATCCAGCTGACAAATACCGCCCCTTCGTGGCATTCGACCGCGACTTTTCCGAACGAACCTGGCCAAGCAAGCGCATCACCCATCCGCCCATCTGGATGAGTACCGATCTTCGTGACGGCAACCAGTCGCTGATCGAGCCCATGAGTGTCGAGCGCAAGCTGCGCATGTTCGAACAGCTGGTCAAGATTGGCTTCAAGGAAATCGAAGTCGGCTTCCCTTCTGCATCGCAGACCGACTTCGACTTCGTGCGCAAGCTTGTCGACGAGAAGCGGATCCCCGACGATGTCACCATCATCGTGCTGACCCAGGCACGCGAAGACCTGATTCAACGCACCGTGGAATCGTGCGCGGGCGCCAAGACCGCCATGGTTCACATGTATAACGCCTGCGCGCCGGCCTTCCGCAAGATCGTGTTCAACATGTCGGTGGAAGAGGTCAAGCAGATCGCCATCGAAGGTACCAAGCTGGTCAAGAAGTACATGGCGGAACACCCCGAGACCAAATGGCGCTACGAGTACTCGCCGGAAGTCTTCAGCACCACTGAGCCCGAGGTGGCTCTGGAAGTCTGCCATGCCGTGCTCGATACCTGGCAGCCCACCCCCGAGGACCCCATCGTCTTCAACCTGCCGGCTACCATCGAGGCCACCACGCCCAATATGTACGCCGACCAGATCGAATGGATGCACATCTATCTGCGCAACCGCGATTCGATCGTCTTGAGCGTGCACCCGCATAACGACCGTGGTACGGCCGTGGCCGCTGCGGAACTGGCCGTCATGGCCGGCGCCGATCGCATTGAAGGCTGCCTGTTCGGCAACGGCGAGCGCACCGGCAACGTGTGCCTGGTCACGCTGGCGCTGAACCTGTACACCCAAGGCGTGCACCCGGGCCTCGACTTTTCCGACATCGACGAAGTGCGCCGCTGCGTCGAGTATTGCAACCAGCTGCCCGTGCACCCGCGCCACCCCTATGCCGGCGACCTGGTGTTCACCGCATTCTCGGGTTCACACCAAGACGCCATCAAGAAGGGCTTCGCCGTTCAGCAGTCCGACGCCGTTTGGGAAGTCCCCTACCTGCCGATCGACCCGGCCTGCGTGGGCCGCAGCTACGATGCGGTGATCCGCGTCAACAGTCAGTCGGGCAAGGGCGGCGTCTCCTACCTGCTCGAGCAGGAGCATGGTCTGGTGTTGCCGCGCCGCCTGCAGATCGAATTCAGCCGGGCAATCCAGCGCGTGACCGACGAAACCGGCCAGGAAGTCACTGCCGCCGACGTGTACGACATCTTCAAGAAGGAGTACCTGGAACAGCACGCTCCGTGGAAGCTGGTGCGCCACCGTATCACCGGTGACGCACACGCAGGCTCGGGCAAGCAG
>JAEZGR010000223.1 GCA_023437255.1 Pseudomonadota bacterium
GGGCAGCGGACTGGAAGATGGGGCAGTCATTCTGATTCGTTTGCTTGCGTGTCGACCGGCCGGGCAGGCCCGCGGCTCTGCGGTGACGGTACCGGGTCTGTTTCCTTGCGGCGCATTACGCGCAGTGCGTTCACCATCGAAAGCAGAAACGATACAAGCAGCGCCACGATGAACGCGACAAGATAATTGCCCAGCACGATCCACAGGGGCAGAGACAGGAGCAGGGCCAGAAGGAGAGGGCGGTTCACGATCTGCTTCATGGCTACGTACTATAACGCGACGGCCGGCTGCCACAGGGAAACTGCAGCATGCCGGCCGTCTTGGCCTGGTCGGGCGCGCCTTTAGCCGGCGGCCCGTTCCGGGAAGGGTTTAATAGCGGGCGGGCGTGCGCGAAGTGCGTTCGCCGCGACGCGTCTGGGCGCCGAAGCCGTCACCGCGGAAACCGCCGGTCCGGGCGCTTGCGCCCGCTGGCGCGCTGCGCGGCTTGCGGTCGGCCGTCCACTCCGGCTTGCCTTCCCATTTCTTGGCTGCGGGCTTGGCTGCGGGCTTGCGGTCGGTTTTCCACTCGGCCTTGCGCTCACCGTTGAGCTCGGGCTTGCGGTCGGTTTTCCACTCGGGCTTGCGGTCCGACTTCCATTCGCTGCGCTGTTCACCTTGCGGGCGCTTTGCGCCAAAGCCCGGGCGGCTGTTGGATGCACCACGATATCCGCCATTACCGCCGGGGCGCTTGCCACCGAAGCCGCGCTGGGGCTTGCGTTGCGGCTCGAGTCCGGCGATTTCTTCCATGGGAATGCTGCGCCCGATGAAGTGCTCGATGCGACGGATCTTGTGGCGTTCGCCGTGAACGGCCAATGTGTAGGCCTGGCCGTTGCGACCGGCACGGCCGGTACGGCCGATACGGTGCACGTAGTCTTCGGCCTGCATGGGCAGGTCGTAGTTGAAGGCGTGGCTGATGCCCTGGACGTCGATGCCGCGCGCGGCGACGTCGGTGGCCACCAGGATCCGCAGCTTGCCGCGTTGCAGAAGGCCCAGGGTGCGAGTGCGCTGACGTTGGTTCATGTCGCCGTGCAGAGCGGCGGCTGCATAGCCCTGCTCGCTCAGGTAATCGGCCAGATCGTCGGCGCCCCGCTTGGTCGAGGTGAACACGATTGCCTGATCGAGTTCCGAGTCGCGCAGCAGGTGGTCGAGCAGACGCAGCTTGTGGGAGCCGTCATCGGCGTAAAGCAGCGTTTGCTCGATGTTCTCGTGGCGTTGCTTGCTGCCGGCCAGTTCCAGGCGGGAGGGTTCGCGCATCATGCGTGAAGCCAGCTGGGCAACCGTGCCGTCGAGCGTTGCCGAGAAGAGCAGCGTCTGGCGGTCGGCCGGCGTACGGGCGATGATCGATTCGATTTCTTCGATGAAGCCCATGTCGAGCATGCGGTCGGCTTCGTCGAGCACCAGCGTGCTGACGGTCGACAGATTGACGCGCTTGGCCTGCAGGTGATCGATGAGGCGGCCCGGTGTGGCCACCAGTACGTCGACGCGGCGCGACAGGGCTTTGATCTGTGCGCCGTAAGGCATGCCGCCCACAACGGTGGCAATGCGCAGGCCATTCATGCCGGCGCCGTAGATACGGGTGGCGTCAGCCACCTGCAGGGCCAGTTCGCGGGTCGGTGTCAGAACCAATACCTGCACGCCGCTACCCTTGTTGGAGGGCATGGTGGCAATACGGTTCAGCACGGGCAGCATGAATGCGGCGGTCTTGCCGCTGCCGGTCTGCGACGACACCATGAGGTCTTCGCCGGTCATGGCGCGCGGGATGGCGGCGGCCTGAACAGGGGTGGGTTGTGTGAAGCCGGCACGATCGAGCGCCGACAGCAGAGCAGGGGCGAGCCCCAGAGATTCGAAAGACATGTATACCTTTGCCGAGAACGGCTGTGCAGATGCGCGCGGTCGCCGAAGCCGGACCGGGCGCGGTTGAATGGATCATCGTGCCGACCCAATCAACCCGGTTGCACTGCAATGTGCGCCGCCAAATTTGGCAAGGTACTGGAAGGTCAGGGTGCGATGGTGTACGGCATACTGCGATTCATGCCGACACAAACTAGGAATGCAGCCAATCATTATATAAGGAAAACCCTAGTTTCCCTAGCTTTTTCTGTTGGGTAGGGCAGTGTGTGTCTGCCCGGCAGCCGGTTCAGCCTCCGTACCAGTCGATTTCGGTCTGCCCCTGGGTCTTCAGCCAGGCATTGGCACGGGCAAAATGCCCGCAGCCCACGAATGGCCGGGGCGGCCGCCGGGCAGAGAGCGGCGAGGGGTGGTTGGCACACAGTATCAGACACTGGCCGCCCGCATTTTCGATCAGCGCCTGCTTGCTTTGTGCGTGGTTGCCCCACAACATGTACACCTTCGGCCGGCTGTCGGCAGCAACGGTGGCGATAAAGGCGTCGGTGATCGACTCCCATCCCTTGCGCGCGTGGGAGCCGGCAAGCCCATGCTCGACGGTAAGGCTGGTGTTCAGAAGCAACACCCCTTGCGCCGCCCAATCGGAAAGGTCGTTGCGGCGCCTTGGCGCCCGGCCCGGGTACAGCTGGCTCAGCTCCGCGAACATATTGCGCAGGCTGGGCGGCGTGGGGCAAGCATCGGGTACCGAAAACGCCAGACCCTGCGCCTGGCCGGGGCCGTGGTACGGGTCCTGCCCGAGGATCACGACGCGAACGTCTGCTGGCGCCAGCGAATCCAGCGCCCTGAAGACGCGGGCCGGATAGATGGTGGCGCCCGCCTCGAGCCGTTGTGCCAGATAGCGATCAAGGCGGGTCAGCGCGGCATGCACGGGCGGTGGGCGCAGTGCGTCGCGCCAGGCCGGGTGCAGGCCGGCCAGCTGCTCGCCCGGCAGTTCCCGCAGACGGTTGTCCGAGGTGTCGAACAACTCGCCGTTCACAGGTGCTCCAGAGTTGCGGTCAGGGCGGCCTCATAGGCGGGCGTCAGTTCCCGCAGGGCCGCGGCGCGTGCCGCCCAGGCCGCGGTTTGTTCCGGGGTGAGTGCCCGGCGCGCAGCCCAGTGGCTGTCTGGAAACCAGGGGTCGTCGCGCCAGCGGGGAATCACATGCCAGTGCAGATGCGGCGTGTAGTTCCCCAGAGAGGCGAGATTCACTTTGTCGACGCGCAGGATCTGCCGCTGGACGCTTTCCACCAGCAGGGTGGCCTGCAGCAGTTCCAGACGTTCGCGCACACCCAGATCAGTCATTTCGGCAACGTGTTCGTGCCACACGACCCGCGTATAGCCGGGCAGATCGGGATCGTCGACCGCGATGACGCGCAGCGATTCATTGCGCCACAACAGGCGTCCACCGGCCTCGGTACACAATACGCAGCTCGGGTCGCTCATTTTTGAAGCCTCGTGTCGATGGCCGTGACAATGCGTTCAAGCACGGTGATACGGGCATGGCGCTTGTCGTTGGAAGACACGACATGCCAGGGGGCTCGCGTGGTGTCGGTCAAATCGAACATGTCGTTGGCTGCCGTCGTGTAGGCACTCCATTTTTCGCGATTGCGCCAGTCCTCGGGCGTGATCTTGAAGGACTTGAACGGTGATTGTTCGCGGTCGCGAAAGCGCTGCAGTTGCATGTCTTTGGTGATGCTGAGCCAGAACTTGAGCAGCAGCACGCCGCTGTCGGTGAGTTGCTGCTCGAACTGATTGATTTCATCGTACGCCCGCCGCCATTCGGCCGGGCGGGCGAATTTTTCAACCCGCTCGACGAGCACGCGCCCGTACCAGGAGCGGTCGAAGATCGTGATGTTGCCGGGCGCAGGCAGCTCGCGCCAGAAGCGCCAAAGATAGGGGCGTGCGCGTTCATCTTCGGTGGGCGAAGAGACCGGTATCACCCGGTACTGACGCGCGTCGAGAACATGGGTGATGCGGCGGATGGTGCTGCCCTTGCCGGCCGCGTCGTTGCCTTCGAAGACCAGCACGACCGGCAGCTGCCCGAAGGCCTTGCTGCGTACCTGATTCGCCAGGCGGCTGCGCCAGTATGAGAGCTGGTCATCGTATTCGTTCTCACCCAGATGGACCGAGTGATCGACCAGTGACAGGCGGCGCCTGCGCGGTGCCGTGGACGCCGGGTTTGACTGCCGCCGCAGAG
>JAEZGR010000224.1 GCA_023437255.1 Pseudomonadota bacterium
TCGTTCCCAAGGGCTTCTTCCCGCAGCAGGATACGGGGCAGCTCATGGGCTTTTTCCGGGTCGACCAGGGCATGTCCTTTCAGGCCATGATGCCCAAGCTCGAGGGCTTCAGGCAGCAGCTGCTGAAGGACCCGGCCATACAGAGCGTCACGGTTTACGCCGGTGGGCGCGGAGGCAGCAATTCGAGTTTTCTGATGATCGAGCTCAAGCCGCTCGCAGAGCGCAGCGAAACGGCGGCGGAGGTGGTGAACCGGCTCAGGCCACAGTTCCAGCGCACTCCCGGCGCCCGTCTGACCTTGGTGCCGCAGCAGGATATCTTCGTGGGCGGGCGTCAGCAGAGCGCCGGTTCATACGATTACACGCTCATGAGCGGCGATCTCGACGTACTCAAGACCTGGATGCCGCGCGTGCAGCAGGCGCTCGCCGCACTGCCGGAACTGGTGGACGTCGATACCGACGTCGAGGACAAGGGCCGTCGCGTGGAGCTGGTCATCGACCGCGAGGCCGCCACGCGCCTGGGCGTGGATATGAGCACCATTGCCGCGACGCTGAACAACTCCTTCAGTCAGCGCCAGGTTTCTGTCATGTATGGCACGCTGAACCAGTATCACGTGGTCATGGGCATTGATGAACGTTACGCTCAAGACGCGGAGTCGCTGCGCCTGGTACAAGTCATCGCCGCCGACGGCAGCCGCGTGCCGCTCTCGGCTTTCACGCGACTGGAGCGGGGCAGTGCGCCCCTGAGCGTCAACCATCAGGGCTTGCTGGCGGCCGATTCGATCTCGTTCAGCCTGGCGCCCGGCGTCTCGCTGGATGAGGCCATGGCGGCCATCGAACAGGCGGTGGCGCGCATCGGCCTGCCCACGCACCAGATCCAGGCGGGCTTTCTGGGCTCGGCCGCCGCGCTGCAGCTCAGTGCAGGTCAGCAGCCGTGGCTGATACTCGGGGCGCTGGTCACCATGTATCTGGTCCTGGGAATGCTTTATGAAAGCTACATGCACCCGATCACGATTCTTTCGACGCTGCCTTCCGCGGGCATAGGGGCGCTGCTGGCGCTCATGATGCTGGGCGAGCAGTTCACCCTGATCGCATTGATCGGCGTCTTCCTGTTGATCGGCATCGTGAAGAAGAACGCCATCATGATGGTGGACTTCGCCTTGCTGGTGGAGCGACGTGACGGGCTGAGCTCGCGCGAGGCCATCTATCAGGCCTGCCTGGTGCGCTTCCGCCCCATCATGATGACGACGCTGGCGGCAATACTGGGCGCGCTGCCGCTGGTGCTGGCCACCGGCGCGGGGGTCGAGATGCGCCGGCCGCTGGGCATCACCATTATCGGCGGCCTGCTGCTCAGTCAGGTCCTGACCCTTTACACGACCCCCGTGGTGTACCTTTACCTCGACCGGTTGCGCTGGCGATTTGCGCGCCGTCGGGGCGGGAAGCAGCCGCAGCAGCCACTCGTCGCGTCGACCACCGCCGGCAGCGACTGATGGGCCGCCTTTGTCACGCAAGACCACAAAAAGACGAACACACGCCATGCAGATGCGTTTTCCTTACCCCGATTCGTTGATGACCTCGCCCCGTGCCCGCCTGTGTGCGGCGGTACTGGCCGCGCTGGCTTTGGCCGGTTGTGCGGTGGGGCCCGATTATCAGCGTCCTGCCGTCGATGTGGGAGCCGATTTCCGGCAGGCCACGGTTGCCGCCGACCCCCAGGCCAATGCCGGGTGGGTACAGGCGCAGCCGGGCGTCGCCCCCTTGCGCGCCGACTGGTGGGTGCTGTATGGCGACGCGCGGCTCAACGAATTGATGGCTGAGTTCGACGAAGGCAATCTCGACGTTCAGCTGGCCGAGGCGCGTTATCGCCAGGCTCAGGCAGCCTTGCAGTCGGCGCGCTCGGGCTTCTTCCCCACCGTTGGCAGTAATGCATCGGTCGAACGGTCGGGCAGCGGCGGCGGGTCGGCATCGGGTTCGGGCGGAGGCGCCTCGTTTGGCGGCGGCTCCAGCAACAGTTACGCGCTGGTTGCGTCGGTCAGCTGGGAAATCGACCTCTGGGGGCGCGTACGGCGTTCCGTGGAGGCGGGGCAGGCGGCCCTGGACGCGAGCAGTGCCGATATTGACGCGATTCGCCTGAGCATGCGTTCGACGCTGGCGCAGACCTATTTCAGCCTGCGGGTCACCGACGCCGAGATCCGGCTGATGGAGCAGACCGTGCAGGCCTATGAGCGTTCGCTCACCCTGACGCAGAACCGTTATGCGGCGGGGGTGGCAATGCAGGCCGACGTGGCGGCCGCCCGCACGCAGATCGAGAACGCGCGCACGCAGCTGCTGGCACTGCAACGGCAGCGCGCGCAACTGGAACACGCCATCGCCGTGCTGCTGGGGCGTGCGCCGTCGGCGTTTGCTCTGGCGCCCAGCAACGAAGTGCCGCAGCTGCCCGCGATCCCGGTGGGCGTGCCGGCAGAGTTGTTGCAGCGCCGCCCGGATCTTCAGGCGGCAGAGCGTCGCATTGCCGAGGCGAATGCGCAGATCGGTGTGGCACAGGCGGCCTGGTTTCCGGCACTCACGCTGGGCGGGCAGGGCGGTTTTCGGGCGGGGCAATGGGCGGAATGGCTGACCGCTCCGGCGCGGTTCTGGTCGTTGGGCCCGGCGCTGGCGCTGACGCTGTTTGACGGCGGCGCGCGCAATGCCGCGATCGAGCAGGCCCGTGCGAGCTATGACATCCAGGCGGTGAGCTGGCGCCAGGCGGTGCTGACCGCCCTGCAGGAGGTCGAGGATCTGCTGGTTCAGCTGCGGGTGAGGGGCCTTGAGCAGGTGACCCAGGGCAGGGCGCTCGAATCGGCACGCGAGTCGCTGCGCCTCACCCAGAATCAGTACGAAGCGGGGCTGATTGACTACCTGAGCGTGGTGCAGACGGAGACCACGGCG
>JAEZGR010000249.1 GCA_023437255.1 Pseudomonadota bacterium
CTGCCTACACCGCCCTGCGCCGCGACATTCATCGCCACCCGGAGCTGGGTTTCGAGGAACACCGTACCGCCGGCCTGGTCGCACAGCGCCTGCGTGAACTCGGCTATGTGGTAACGGAAGGGATTGCCGGAACGGGTCTGGTGGGAACATTGCGCCTGGGCAATTCTCGCCGAAGCATCGGTTTGCGCGCCGACATGGACGCCCTGCCGATTCAGGAAGCGACCGGTCTGGAATGGGCCAGTGAGGCGCCCGGCACCATGCACGCCTGTGGCCACGACGGACACACCGCCATCTTGCTCGCCGCAGCCGAGTTGATCGCACGGGAGCGCAACTTTGACGGCACGGTGCATCTGATTTTCCAGCCCGCCGAAGAAATGGGCGGGGCCGGAGGCGCGCGGCGCATGGTGGAAGACGGCCTGTTCGAACGCTTCCCGTGCGACGCCGTATTTGCCATGCACAACATGCCGGGCTGGCCCACCGGCAGATTCCTGTTCCGGGACGGCGCCATGATGGCATCTTCCGACCGGGTGGTGATCACCTTTACAGGCAAGGGCGGACATGCCGCTGTTCCGCATCGCACCGTCGACCCGACGGTGGCTGCCGCAAGCGCCATTCTGGCACTGCAGACTATCGCCTCGCGCAACATCGACCCGCTCGAGAGCGTCGTGATCAGCGTGGGCATGCTGCAGGCCGGGGCCACTTACAACGTCATTCCCGACGAGGCCCGCCTGGAACTGAGCGTACGCACCTTCTCTGCGGAGCTGCGGCGCGAGATAGAGGGGCGCATCCGCCGCATCTGTACACTCCAGGCCGAAAGCTTCGGCGCGCATGCCGAGGTGGATTACCAGTATGGCTACCCGGTGCTGGTGAACACGGCTGCAGAAACACGCGATGCGCTTGCCGTGGCGCGCCGGCATTTCGGCGAGGATCAGGTTCAGGCCGACATCCCCCCCCTCATGGGCAGCGAGGACTTTGCCTATTTCCTGCAGGAACGGCCCGGCTGCTACCTGCTGATCGGCAATGGCGAGATCGGCAGCACCGACCCCGCCACGGGCCTGACGCACTGCATGGTGCACAACCCCGGATACGACTTCAACGACGCCTGCCTTGCGCCGGCCGCCCGTTACTGGGCGGCACTCGTGGCGCACCGTCTGGCACCCCAATAGATCAAAAAGAAACCCAGGAGAGAGACATGAGAACATACAAGACGTTGCTGGCCTCGGCATGGCTGGCGCTGGCCGGTCTCGCCGCTCCGGCGGCACAAGCCGGTGGGCAGATCAGCATCGTGGTGCCTTACCCACCCGGCGGCGGCTCGGACTTCGTCGCCCGCACCATCGCACCCGTGATGGCCGAGGCGCTGGGCAGCACGATCATCGTTGAGAACCTGAGCGGCGCAGGCGGTGCAGTCGGCAGCAACCGCGTACTGCAGCGACCGGCCGACGGCCGCACGCTGCTGCTGGGCTCGCCCAACGAAGTGATTCTGGCACCCGAGGTCAACCCGGCGCTGGAATACAAAGCCGAAGATTTCCGCCTGGTGGGTCCCGCCACCATTACCAGCCAGGTGCTGGTGGGCCGCACCGACCTGGCGGCCGAAGACGCGGCCGCGCTGCTCAAGTCGGCCAAGGAGCCGGGCGCCCCAGGCGTCAGCTATGGCAGCGTGGGCATCGGGTCGCTTTACCACGTCACCGCTGCGGTGATGGCGGCCGAAACCGGCTCGAACATGTTTCACGTACCCTACCGTGGCGCGGCGCCGCTGGTGCAGGATCTCATGGGTGGACAGGTCGATATTGCCTTTCTGCCGATGGCGGGCAATGTGCTGGGCCTGATCCGCGACGGCAAACTGAAGCCTTACGGCGTGGCTCAGACCGAGCGCAACCCGCTCGCACCGGAAATTCCGACACTGGGAGAGTCGGCCGCGGAACTGAAGGGCATGCACTACCCCACTTGGGCCGGCCTGCTGGTGCGTGCCGACACGCCCGACGCAGAGGTGAGCAAGCTGCAGGAGGCGCTGGCCCGCGCGCTGTCCGACCCGAAGGTACGCAGTGCCATCGAGGCGAGCGGCAGCGGTGCAGCCACGCCGCTCAACCTGGAAGAGGCCGATGCGCAGTACCGCAGCGAAACGGCACAGTTTCGCCGGATCATTGCTGACCGCGAGATCTCGGCGAACTGACATCCGGCCGCACAGGCCAGTGCCTGCGGAAGGGTAAGCACGGAATGCCAAAGAGGGCGGGAAGCGATAGGATGGTCGCCGGTTTCAAGAACTTGCCGTAGACCATGTCCGATACGCTTCCCACGGAACTGCCTGAACCGGTGGCGCCCCAGCCTGCGGTCAAAATTCCATTGATCCTCGAAGATTGGGTCTCCGTGCTTTCGATGGCGCTGCTTGCGCTCATCACCTTCGCCAATGTGGTGGTGCGCTACCTCACCAGCACCTCGTTCGCATGGACCGAAGAGCTGTCGATCTTTCTGCTGATCATTGTCACGCTCACCGCGGGCTCCACCGCCTTTGTGCGCAGCCAGCACATACGCATTGAATTCCTGGCCGATGCCGGCCCACAGAACCGGCAACGCCGGATGGCCATCGTGGCGACCCTGTTCTCGATGCTGTTCTTCCTGGGGCTGACCATCCTGTCGGCGCGCATGGTCTACGATGAATACACCTGGGGCGACACATCGCCCGCCATCGGCGTACCCACCTGGTGGTATTCGGTCTGGGTGCCCATTCTTTCCTGCGTCATCACCCTCAGGCTGGGCGGCATGCTGCATCGCCTGCTGCGGGGTTCCCGATGATCACTGCGCTGCTGTTCGGCAGCTTCCTGATACTCATGGCGATCGGCGTACCGGTCGCCGTGGCGCTCGGCCTGTCGGGCTCACTGGCTATCGTGCTGTCGAACCTTGATACTCAATGGTTCGGCCTCATGGCGGTGCCGCAGAGCTTCTATGCCGGCCTGGCCAAATACCCGCTGCTGGCCATACCCATGTTCGTGCTGGTCGGTTCGATCTTCGACCGCTCAGGGGTCGCCGCGCGGCTGGTGAACTTCGCCGTGTCCATCGTGGGGCGCGGCCCGGGCATGCTGCCGCTGGTCACGATCGCGGTGGCCATGTTTCTGGGCGGCATCTCGGGCTCCGGCCCCGCCTGTGCGGCCGCGGTCGGCGCCGTCATGATCGGCGCCATGAAGCGTGCAGGCTACCCCGCACCCTACGCCGCCACCATCGTGGGCGCAGGTGCAGCCACCGACATTCTCATTCCGCCGTCGATCGCCTTCATCGTGTATTCGGTGCTGGTGCCGCAGGCATCCGTGCCTGCGCTGTTTGCGGCCGGCCTCATCCCCGGTGCGCTGGTCGGCATCGCGCTCATCATTCCGGCGGTCTGGCTCGCGCGCGTCCACGACATGGGGCAGGCCGAACGCGAACTTTCTCGCCCGCCCTTCTGGCGCAGCCTGTATGAAGCGATCTGGGGCCTGGCGGCACCCGTCATCATCCTGGGCGGCATGCGCATGGGCTATTTCACGCCCACCGAGGCGGCGGTCGTGGCGGTGTTCTATGGCCTGTTCGTGGGCATGGTGATCCATCGAACCATCCGCGTGCGCGATCTGTTC
>JAEZGR010000182.1 GCA_023437255.1 Pseudomonadota bacterium
GTCTGGGCCGTCTCTGGATGTTGGCGTGGTGTTTCAGGGCCACGCGCTGCTGCCCTGGCTGTCAGCCCTCGATAACGTGGCATTTGCCGTGCGCTCCCGCTGGCCCGAGTGGAGCAGCGATGAAGTCGAACAGCACAGCCGCCATTACCTTGAAATGGTGGGGTTGGGGCGGGCCCTGCACAAGAAGCCTTCGGAACTTTCGGGCGGGATGAAGCAACGTGTGGGCATAGCCCGTGCATTTTCGATACAGCCCAAGATGTTGTTGCTCGACGAGCCTTTTGGCGCGCTCGACGCCTTGACCCGCGGCACCATCCAGGACGAGTTGCTGCGCATCGTCTCGGCGACTGGCCAGACGGTGTTCATGATCACGCATGATGTTGACGAAGCCATTCTCCTGGCCGATCGTATCGTGCTGATGAGCAACGGGCCCGATGCCCGTATCGTGGAATTCGTCGAGGTCACTCTGCCCCGCGACCGCAGCCGCGAGACCTTGTTCCGCGAGCCTCAGTATTACCCCCTGCGCAATCACCTGATCGACTTCCTGGTCAGGCGCTCCGCGCAGGCCGCCGCCGATGATCAGCACGACCGGCGCAATCCGCCGCTCGTTCGTCCCGGCCTGGATGCCGGCATCGACAAGCCCTTTTCCTCAATTCAGGGAGAATCCACCAATGAAACGCACGGAAGTCACGGAACTCATCATTCAAGAACGCATCAGGCGCAAACTCAGCTGGGCGGAATTGGCGGAAATCGTTGGCCGCAGCAAAGAATGGACGACGGCGGCGCTGTTGGGGCAGATGACGCTGACGGAGGAACAGGCGAAAGCGGTGGGCGATGCGCTCGGGCTGCCTGAGGATGCCGTTGCCTGCCTTCAGGTGGTGCCTTACAAAGGTTCGCTGCCCTCGGCGGTGCCGACAGATCCGCTCATTTACCGGTTCTATGAGCTCGTCAGTGTGTATGGCACGACGTTCAAGGAACTGATTCACGAGGAGTTCGGCGACGGCATCATGAGCGCCATCGACTTCAAGATGGACCTGCAGCGCGAGAACGATCCTGCCGGTGACCGGGTGCGCATTGTCATGAGCGGCAAGTTCCTTCCTTACAAGTCTTACTAGGCGGTGCAGGACGCGTCCGCACTTTCATGGTCGGGGTGGGCGCGAAACCTGCTTGCGAGAGGCCGGGGCACATCGCCCCGGCCTTGTCGCATTGGGCGGGGCTGAACACAAAAATGGAGAGATCCTCATGATGAACAGACACGATGCCGGGGCAAAGGGCCTGTTTGGCGCGCGAGCAGGGCGCGTCGTTGCCTCGCCGATTGCCGTAATGCCACGTGTCGCTGCGGCGATCCTGTTACTGGCGGGAGCCGCCTGGTTCGCAGTGGCGCAGGCGCAGCTGCCGCCGTCGCAGACCTATCAGGGCGTGGAATACGTCAGTGGCGGTTTCGGCGAAGACAGCGCAGATGCTTTCAAGGCCGCTCAAGCCAGTTACCCGCTCGCCTTGACGTTTGCGGCGGTGGACGAGGACGGAGGTGCACGCCCCTATGTGGCTGAGGTGCGGGTGGTGGTGAAGCGTCAGGGCAGTGGCGAGGTGGTGCTGGACGTGCCGTCGGCAGGCCCATACTTGCTGGCGCGGGTGGAGCCGGGTGATTACGACGTGGACGCCACCTACCAGGGCGAGACCCAAACGCAGCGAGTGAGCATCGGTCAGAACGGTGGGGTGCAGAAGACGATTACCTGGAAGCGCAAGTAAAACTGTGTCGGCTGCGCCCCGCCGACATCAGGCGCGAGCCGTGCTGCCTGCTGGTACCAACATGGCGGCCAGGAAAATGGCCACCCCCACAGCCAGCAGCATCCAGCTTCCGGTGACGATCGTGAGTATCGCCAACACGATGGCTGCCAATGAGCCAACCAGTCGGGCCGCAGGGCGCGCCCCAAGCAGGGCTCCGATGGCGATGCCGATGAGTATTGCCGACAGAACCTGAATGACGTAGACCATGGAGCTCCCCCCTTTTTCTTTTGATATCAAGGCGGCGCAGGCTGCGCCGCGTGTGATCATGCGTCCGTGCCGGACGGACCGAGTTTAGCATCGATCAATCGCTGGGCAACGCCTGCATGCGTGCATGAACGGCGCTCGCTGCCTAAAATGTCGGATTCTTACCGACATATACCATCCAATGACCGAAAAAATACGCATCGCAATCGTCGGGTACGGCAACCTCGGCCGTGGTACCGAAGCCGCAGTGGCGCAATCCGGCGACATGACGCTCGCGGGCATCTACACGCGCCGTGATCCGTCGGGCGTCACACCCATCGACTCATCGGTACCGGTGCGCCCCCTTGCCGATATTGATGCGCATCGCGATGAAATCGATGTGCTGATTCTGTGTGGCGGATCCAAAAACGACTTGCCCGAACAGGGCCCTGCGCTGGCCTCCCGATTCAATACGGTCGACAGCTTCGACACGCATGCCCGCATACCGGAATACTTTGACGCCGTCGATCAGGCAGCACGCGCCGGTGGCAATGTCTGCGTGATTTCGGTTGGCTGGGATCCGGGTCTGTTTTCGATCAACCGTCTGTTCGGTGAAGCCATATTGCCGCAGGGCGACACCTATACCTTCTGGGGCAAAGGGCTCAGCCAGGGGCACTCCGACGCCGTTCGACGGATTCCCGGCGTGAAGGGCGCGGTGCAGTACACGGTACCGGTCCCTGAAGCGATCGAGCAGGTTCGCAGCGGCACGCGGCCTGTCCTCACGACACGTCAGAAACACACCCGCGAGTGCTTTGTCGTCTTGGAAGAGGGCGCCGACGCCGATACCGTTCGCCAGGCGATCGTCACCATGCCTGATTATTTCGCCGACTACGACACCACGGTCACCTTTATTTCCGAAGATACGCTGCGGCGTGAGCATGCGGCGATGCCGCATGGAGGCTTCGTCATCCGTAGTGGTGAAAGCGGTGCCGGCGATCGCCAGGTCATCGAGTATTCGCTGGCGCTGGAAAGCAACCCCGGTTTCACCTCAAGCGTGCTGGTCGCCTATGCGAGGGCGGCGCATCGCCTGAGTCAGGCGGGCGAGAAGGGTGCACGCACCGTGTTCGACATCGCACCGGGTCTGCTTTCGCCGCGCTCCGGCGCGGAGCTGCGCCGCGATCTGCTGTAAACACATTCACCGAGGGGGTGTCGACATGGCGATGGAACTCGATCGGGTGCGAGCATTGCTGCTTGCCGACGGCCGCTTGCGCGCTGCCATCAATTACGGCAATCCGGTGCTCGCGCAACGGGGCCCGGCGGGAGAGCCGAAAGGGGTGTCGGTGGCGCTTGCGGGCGAACTGGCGCGTCGGCTCGATGCGCAGCTGGAAATCGTTCCATTCGAGATCGCCGGTGCTGTCGTTGAGGCGGCCGGCGACGACCGCTGGGACGTCGCGTTCCTGGCCGTGGACCCCCAAAGGGCCGACCGGGTGACCTTCACCGCCCCTTATGTGCTGATCGAAGGCACCTACCTGGTCCAAGAGCAGTCCCCATATCGCGTGGTTGAAGCGCTTGATGCGCCGGGCCTGCGAATCGCGGTGGGTGAAGGCGCTGCCTATGATCTGGTGCTGACGCGCATGCTCAAACATGCGCAGATATTGCGCTACGCCACTTCGGTGGCGGCCGTTCAGGCCTTTCTCGACGGCAAGACTCACGCTGCCGCAGGCGTACGGCAACCCCTCGAAGCCGCCGCCCGGAAGTATGCTGGCCTGAGGGTGTTGCCGGGTCGTTTTACCGCTATCGAACAGGCAATGGCAGTTCCTGCTGCAAAGAAGGACGCTGCTGCCTTTCTGCAGACATTCTTGAGCGAGATGCTAGACAGCGGTTTTGTGGCAAGGGTGCTTGAAGACACGGGCCAGGACCCGGGCCTGGCGGCGTTGGCCAGAGCCGATCGGTGATGTCAGCGCCGCTGAAACGGTGAGGCCTCGATTGCGGGGCTACCGTCGATCAGTGAGTTCAGCAGCGCGGCACTGCCGCAGGCCAGCGTGAAGCCCAGCGCGCCATGACCAAGATTCAGCCACAAGTTTGCATGCTTGCTGCTGGGCCCGATGATCGGCCGCCCTTCGGGTGTCGCAGGTCGTTCGCCGGCCCAGGGCTCGGCCTGACTCACAGCCAGCTGGGGGAAGGTGCTGCTGACCTGTTTCTTGAGGTGTTGAATGCGCTGCGGCCGGATCTGATTACCGGCGTCGCCGATATCGACCATGGCGGCGATGCGCAGTACATTGCCCAGGCGCGCGTAGACGATGCGCCTTTGGTAGTCGGTGACGCTGATGGACGGGGCTGCCGGAACGGGTGTTGTCTCGGGTTCCGGTGTCAGCGGCACGGTCAGGCTGTAACCCTTCAGCCCGTACAAGGCCACGGTTTCGCCGTGTTGGCGCAGCAGGTCATACCCTTGCAGGCCGTTGGCCACGACCACATGGTCGGCCTCGATGACCTCGCCGCTTTGCAACACGACGCCGCCCACGCGGCCTGACTCGACCTTGAGCCGGGCGACCCGGGCATCGAGTCGGGTTTGCGCTTGGGGATGCGCCTGGACACGTTCAAACAGGGCCCGCGTAAACAGATAACAATCGCCCACCTCTTCGGTGGGGGTGTACACGCAGCCGGCGAGTGCGTCGCCCAGATTGGCAAGTGCCGGTTCGATTTCCACCGCTTCGGCACGGTTCAGAATGCGTTGCCGGGAGCCGTGCTGCGCCTGGTACTCGACCTGGCGCCTTGCTTTCTCGAGCAGCGCCGGCGTGCGATACGCGATCAGCTTGCCGTTGCGGCGATGGTGGAATTCAAGCGGCGTTTCGGCAAGCCACGCATGCAGGGTGTCGCGGCTGAGATACGACAGTTGCAGTAAGGCCGTGGTCGAGGCCTTGGCGGTAGAGGCGTTGCAGGCCTTGAGGAAGGCGGTGAGCCAGCACCACTGCCGAAGGTCGATCTGCGGCCGGAAGCGCAGGGGCGACGCTGGGTCGAGCAGCCACTTGGGCAGATCGTGAAATACGCCAGGGTCGGCCAGTGGGGCGACGTAGTCGTAGCTGAGCTGGCCGCCGTTGGCGTAACTGGTCAGCAACCCGGGCCCGGACCCTGCCTCAAGCAGTACCACCTGCTTTCCCTGGCGCAATAATTCCCACGCGGTGGCCGTACCGACCACGCCTGCTCCGATGACCGCGATTTTCATGGTGCTGTCGTCTTAGTGACTGCGTAAAGCATCATTGTCGCATGCGCAGCGCTCACATGCGTTCCGCGCTCCATTCGCCGGTGTCACCGCTGCCGATCAGGTGTTGTCCGTCGAGCCGGCCTTTGAACGTGAAGCGGCCGTCGCGCGTATTCAGGGTGAACTGCAGGTCGGCGCCGTGCACTTTCATGTCCAGTACAGGGATCGAGTGTTCATCCAGCGTGATGGCGGTTCCGTTGACCCGGTCGAGCTGCTGCCAGACGCGCAGGACGAAATCGCGGTAGCCGGGCGCCTTCACGCGCCACAGCCCGTGAACCTGTGCGGGGATCGTCCACATGAAGATGTCGCGACCTTCCACGATCTCGTGGTGCTCGGGGGTCCATTCATCCATGTGGAAGGCGTGAGCAACGACGCGCGTGCCGGGCTTGAGTTTCATCAGGTGCGGTCGGAGTCGCAGATTGATTTCCGGGAACAGATACATGGTGATCACGCTGGCTCGCGTGAGGTCGGTGTCGAACAGATTCTCTGTGCGAAAGGTGACCTGCTCGGCCACGCCCGCCTGTTGCGCGAGCGTTTTGGCCTCTTGTGTACGTTCCGGGTCGATATCGACGCCCAGGCCGCGGGTACCATGTTTGACCGCTGCGGCAATCGGGATTCGACCGTCGCCGCTACCGAGGTCGATCAGGTAGTCATCCGGGCCGACCCGCCCCAGTTCAAGCATGCGCTGCACGACCGAATCAGGTGTTTTGATGTAGGGCACGTCAAGTGCGGGCCGTTCTGCCTGGGCCGGAAGGGCCGTGGCGAAAATCATGACAGTCATGGCCAGGCAGCGGCTCAGAAGTGAAGTGGAAAAGTGCGGCGACATGTGCTTCTTGAAGGATGTTGCTGAAAGGGCCTATTGTTGCGTAATTTCAGATGAAGAGGGCGGCTGATGGAAGCAAAGCATGCAAAACGCACGTTCGTTCTGGCTCACGGCTCATGGCATGGGGGCTGGTGCTGGGCGCCGGTGGCGGAGCGTCTGCGCGCGCAGGGGCATCGCGTATTTGCGCCCAGCTTTACCGGCATGGGCGACCGCGCCCATCTGTTGTCGGCAGCGATCACGATCGACACGTTTGTTGAAGACCTGGTTCAGCTGCTGGACGCCGAAGATCTGCACGACGTCACGCTCGTGGGTCACAGTTTCGGCGGGGTGCCCATCACAGGCGCCGCCGACCGGGTGCCGCAACGGATTGCCCAGCTCGTGTACTTTGACGCGGTGGTGCTTGAGAGTGGCCGTGACAGCTTTTCTCACTACCCGCGCGAAGAAGCCGAGGCGCGTATTGCGGCCGCACGCAAGGCGACGGATGGGCTGGCGGTGCCGGTACCGGCCCCTTTGCCGCCCGTGTGGGGGCTGAAAGAGGGCACACCGGAGTATGAATGGGCGCTGCCGCAACTTACGCCCCACCCGCTGGGCAGCTATACATCTGCGTTGACGCTGCATAACCCCATCGGCAACGGCCTGCCGCGTACCTATATTCACTGCACCGCGCCATCGCACCCCATACTCGAGAGCTCGCGGGCCCTGGTGCGTTCGTCAGGCGGCTGGAACTGGGTGGAAATCGAGGCCCCGCACGAGGCGCATATCACGCACCCCGATCTGCTGGCGCAGCTGCTGCTGAAGCTCTAGTACGAGCAGGTGTCTTCCGGGGCAGGCGCCTTCCGGGTCAGGGCGCGAGACTGGCCTGGCGCTCGGGCCGCTCAGTATGCGCCCGACACGGCCACGCGTTCATTGATGCGGCGGGCGGTCGACAGCAGTTTCGGTAGCACCTGCTCCTGTGCCTGTTCGGGGCTGATTCGGCTGCGGTGCATGCCGACGTTGATCGCGGCGATCACTCGGCCATTGCGACTGGTGAGTGGCGCTGCCAGCGAGATCAGGCCTTCTTCGAGCTCTTCGTCGATCAGGGCCCAGCCCTGGCGGCGCACTCGCATGATCTCTTCGTGCAATTGCTCGCGGTCGGTGATGGTGCGAGATGTGCGGGCAGTCAACTCCGTGGTGGCCAGTTGCTGCGCCAGCGCTTCGTCATCGAGCCCTGCCAGCAACACACGCCCCATCGATGAACAGTAGGCAGGCAGGCGACTGCCGATCCCCAGATTGATCGACATGATCTTTTGAGTGGGTACGCGCAGCACGTAGACGATCTCGTTGCCGTTGAGCACGGCTGCCGAACTCGATTCCTGCACCTCGCGCACGAGGTCTTCAATGAAGGGTTCTGCCAGACTCCACATGGGCAGGGAACTCAGGTAGGCAAAACCCAGGTCGAGAACCTTGGCGGTCAGGCGGAACTGGCGGCCTTCCATGTCGACATAGCCCAGCGCATGCAGTGTGTGCAGGATGCGCCGTGCGCCGGCACGTGTCAGGCCGGTGCGTTGGGCGACTTCGGTGAGCGTTTGCGAAGGCGCTGCGGCGCTGAAACTGCGGATCACGGCCAGGCCACGTGCAAATGATTGCACGTAGCTGTCACCGGGGACGCGTTGCGTCTGATCGGGCGGCAACTGGGTCATTACAACGACTCCAGGTGTTTGATCAGGCTGCGCAGGGCGGCCTCTTTGCGGGTCAGTGCTTCACGCTTTTCGGGGGTGTCCCACGCGTAAAAGCCCTGGCCGGTCTTTACTCCCAGATGTCCGTGCGCCACCTTTTCTGCAAGTACCGTAGGAGGCGTCTGGCGGCTCTCGAGCTGGGGGTACAGATATTCGGCAATTGCGTGGTGGATGTCCAGCCCGTTGAGGTCACGCTGCTCCAGTGGGCCGGTGATCGCAAGACGGACACCCAGGCTCCATTTGGCCACCGTGTCGATATCCTCGGCGCTCGCGACGCCCTGTTCCAGCAGCGACATGGCTTCGCGGGCCAGGGCGTGCTGCAGGCGATTGGCGATGAAGCCGGGGATATCCTGGCGCACGTGTACGGGCAGCTTGCCCACTTTGCGCAATACGGTCATGACGCGATCGACCGTGTCGGGGGCCGTTTTGCGCCCGCCAACGACTTCCACCAGGGGAATCACGTCGGCCGGTGTGAAGAAATGGGTGCCGACAAACCGTTCCGGATGAGTGAGCGGTTCTGCCAGCGCAGAAATGGACAGGCCGGACGTGTTCGTGGCGAACACAGCATGCGGGTCGCATACGGCCTCGAGCTGTTGAAAGAGGCGCTGCTTGAGTGCCAATTGTTCGGGCGCCGCCTCGATGACGAGGGTTGCCGCACTGGCGGCATCCAGTGACGGGCGCCAGGTGAGCAGGTCGGCGAGCTCGCTGCCGACCGGCAGCCCTTGCAGCAGGCGGTCCTTCGAGCGGCGTAGGGCATCGTCTGACGGATCAATGAGCACGACTCGCCAGCCGTTCTGAGCGAACAGGCTGGCGATCGCGTTGCCCATGTTCCCCGCGCCGATGACGGCCAGGTTTTCCGGGCTCTGGTTCACGGCTTAGACCCGTTCCAGCAGAACGGCAATACCTTGGCCGACTCCGATGCACATGGTGCACAGCGCATAGCGCCCGCCGGTGCGGTGCAGCTGGTAGGTGGCGGTGGTGGCGAGGCGGGCACCGCTGGCCCCAAGCGGGTGACCGAGGGCGATGGCACCGCCGTTCGGGTTCACGCGAGGATCGTCGTCCTTCAGGCCCAGCTGGCGCAAGACGGCGATGCCCTGGGCGGCGAAGGCTTCGTTCAATTCGATGACGTCGATCTGATCAAGCGAGATACCCGTTTGGGCCAACAGCTTCTGCGTGGCAGGCGCCGGGCCGATCCCCATGATGCGCGGTGCGACGCCGGCGGTTGCCATGCCCACCACGCGGGCGCGCGGCGTCAGGCCGTGCTTTGCGGCGGTGGCTTCGTCGGCCAGCACGAGTGCGCAGGCGCCGTCGTTCACGCCGCTGGCATTGCCGGCGGTGACCGTGCCGTCGGGGCGGACCACACCCTTCAGGCGGGCCAGCGCTTCGAGGGAAGTCTGGCGGGGGTGTTCGTCGTCTTTGACAACGATGGGATCACCCTTGCGCTGCGGAATCTCGCCAGGCACGATTTCCTCGGCGAGGATGCCGGCCTTCTGTGCGGCGGCCGCCTTTTCCTGACTGGCGAGTGCCATGCGGTCTTGTGCTTCGCGTTCGATGCCGAAATCGTCGGCAACGTTTTCGGCGGTTTCCGGCATCGAGTCAATGCCGAAGAGCGCCTTCATGCGCGAATTCACGAAACGCCAGCCGATCGTGGTGTCGTAGACGGCATTGGCGCGCGAGAACGCGCTTTCCGCCTTGGGCATCACGAAAGGTGCGCGGCTCATGCTTTCGGTGCCGCCGGCGATCATCAGGCCCGCTTCACCGCAGCGGATTGCGCGGGCGGCGGACCCGACCGCGTCGAGGCCAGAGCCGCACAGGCGGTTGATGGTCATGCCAGGAACTTCGATAGGCAACCCGGCCAGGAGCGCAGACATGCGCGCCACGTTGCGATTGTCTTCGCCCGCCTGGTTGGCGCAACCGAAGAGCACGTCCTCGACGGCCTGCCAGTCGACGCTGGAATTGCGCTCCATCAGGGCGCGGATCACGATGGCGCCCAGATCGTCGGGGCGCACGCTCGAGAGCGCGCCACCGTAGCGGCCGAAGGGGGTGCGAATCGCATCGCAAATGAATGCTTGCTGTGTCATGGTCGGGTTTCCTCCTGTGTTATGTGTTCTTAGTTGACGCGGGCGCCCGAGGCTTTGACCACGGCACTCCACTTCTCGTTCTCGGCTTCGATGAATTGCGCAAACGATTCAGGGGTCTCACTATAGACCTCAGCGCCCTGAGCCGTGAACTTCTCGATCACTTCGGGATCGTTCAGGGCCTCGACAATCGCTTCATTCAGCAGCTTCACGAGATCGGCAGGCGTACCGGCCGGTGCAAACATGCCGAACCAGGAGGTTGCTTCGTAGCCCTGAACACCGGCTTCGGCCACCGTCGGGATTTCGGGCAGTT
>JAEZGR010000335.1 GCA_023437255.1 Pseudomonadota bacterium
GTGGTGCCCAGGAGAGGACTCGAACCTCCACACCTTGCGGCACATGGACCTGAACCATGCGCGTCTACCAATTCCGCCACCTGGGCATAGCGTGTATGCTATGGGTCTTGACGACCACCGGCTTTGCAGCCACTTCAAAAGAGGTGCGAAGTATAGCGTGGTTTCTAAAGAAACGGAAATCCCCTTTGAGCAAACGATCAAAAAGAAACAACACAGAAATCATCGCGGGCGCGATCGATCTTCCTCCTGATTTCGATCCCGAAGTACCCAGCCGCGAAGTGCTCATGCAGCAATTGCGGAGTTTCGGCAAACCCATGGCGATCGAGGCGTTGGCACGCGCGGCCGGCGTGAGCGTACCCATATCTGTCGGGTTCGAGCGTCGCCTGCGGGCCATGGAACGCGATGGCCAGATATTCGTGAATCGCCAGGGCAAGATCCAGGTAAATACCAAGCTTGAGTTCCTGGCAGGGCGGGTACAGGGGCACCGCGACGGATTCGGTTTTCTGCTGCGCGATGACGGTGGCCCCGACTTGTTCCTTTCGCCCCGCGAAATGCTCAAGGTTCTGCATGGCGACCGTGTGTTGGCCAAGATCGAGGGCGAATATCGCGGCAAACTCGAAGGGCTCATCGTCGAAGTGCTCGAGCGCCGCACCGACAAGCTGGTGGGCCGCTTCCTGCGTGAGCGGGGCGCGTGCATCGTGGTCCCTGAAGACCAGCGCATCAAGCACGATATCCTGATCCCGCCACAAGAAGTCAACGGCGCCGAGCATGGCCAGGTGGTCACGGTCCAGATCGTGCAGCAACCCACGCGTCACACCCAGCCCCTGGGCCGGGTGCTCGAGGTGTTGGGCGAGATCGACGACCCCGGCATGGAAATCGAAATTGCCGTGCGCAAGTTCGGCGTGCCGCACGAATTTTCAGAAGCCGCACTCGATCGGGCGGCGCGTCTGCCCAATACAGTACGCCCCTCCGACATCAAGGGCCGCGTCGATCTGCGCGATGTCCCCTTCGTCACGATCGACGGTGAAGACGCACGCGACTTCGACGATGCGGTGTTCTGCATGCCGGTCAACCTGGGCACTGAAAAGCGTCGCCGCGCGGGTTGGCGATTGCTGGTCGCCATCGCCGACGTCAGCCATTACGTGCGCCCCGGCGATCCCATCGACGCCGATGCGCTCGAGCGCGGAACCAGCGTGTATTTCCCGCGGCGGGTCATTCCCATGCTGCCCGAGGCCCTGTCGAACGGTATCTGTTCGCTCAATCCCGATGTCGACCGCCTGGTGCTGGTGTGCGACATGGTCATTGCCGGCAGTGGTCAGAAAGCAGGGCAGATTACCGCCTACCAGTTCTACGACGCAGTCATTCACTCACATGCGCGGTGTACATACACTCAGGTGTGGGAAGCACTGCAACAGCCCAATGGGCCTGCAGCTTCGTCGTTAGGCAGCGTGATGCCCCATATTCGTCATCTGCACGAGCTGTACCAGCTGTTTGCTGCAGCCCGGGTTTCGCGCGGTGCCATCGATTTCGATACGGTCGAGACACGCATTGTGTGTACCGAGCTCGGCCGCATCGAGCGTATCGAAGCGTATGTGCGCAACGATGCGCACAAGCTCATTGAAGAGTGCATGCTGGCGGCCAACACCTGTGCTGCCGAGTTCATGACGCGAAACAAGCGCCACGGCCTGTATCGGGTACACGAAGGGCCCACGCCCGAAAAGTTGCAGACCCTGCGTGCTTACCTGTCAACGGTGGGTCTGTCGCTGGGGGGTGGCGATGATCCGACCACCGAGGACTATGCCAAGCTCGTTCAGCAGGCTCGTGGCCGCCCCGACTTCGAAATCATTCAGACGATGTGCCTGCGCTCGTTGCAGCAGGCCATATACAGCCCTGAACAGGTCGGGCACTTCGGGCTTTCCTACGATCATTACGCGCACTTTACGTCGCCCATCCGGCGTTATCCCGACCTGCTCACGCACCGGGTGATCAAAGGGGTGCTGGCCGGAAAGCGTTACGTACCGCAGGTCGCCGACGTGGCCGCCGCCATGGCGCTACCGCGCGACGAGAAAGAGCAGGCCACCTGGGAAAAACTCGGTCTTGTTCTTTCGGCCGCAGAACGCCGGGCCGACGACGCTTCTCGCGACGTCGAGGCGTGGCTCAAATGCTGGTTCATCAAAGAGCATGTGGGCGAAGTCTTCAGTGGCCGGGTCACGGGCGTTGCACCGTTCGGGCTGTTCATCACGCTCGAGACCCTGTTCGTCGAAGGGCTGGTGCATGTGTCCGAACTCGGTTCCGATTATTTCCAGTACAACGAAGCATCGCACGAGCTGCGGGGCGAACGTACGGGAATTCGTTATCGGCTCACCGACGCCGTTCAGGTCCAGGTGGCCCGCGTCGATCTCGAAGCCCGACGCATCGAGTTCCGGCTGGTGAAAGGAACCAGTTTCAAGGCGCTCACCGCGCCCGAGAAAGCCGAGGGGCCGCGCAAGGTGAAGCGGGCAGCAGCGGCCAAGCCACAGGCGCTCAAGGGCACCACGGCCAGCCAACGCCGTGCTGAAGCCAAGCGCAGCGCGCGCAAGGCCGATACAGCCGCGCGCAAGGGCAAGAAAACCGGCGCTCCGCGGTCGTAAGCGAGGTGCATTGCGTGCGGCGTTAAAATGTTGCACGCACGCCTTTCTTCGAGGAACCCATGTCGTCACATGTCCTGGCCGGCTTTCATGCCGTCACCGCGCGCTTGCGCCACGCGCCGGCCACCATCAAAGAACTTTATTTCGACGAGTCACGGCGCGACAAGCGCATGTCTGCGCTACTGCAGCAGGCCGCTGCGGCCAACGTCAAGCATCACGCGGTGCCGGCGGCGCGGCTCGATGGTCTCGCGGGCGGCATGCGGCATCAGGGCGTTGTGGCATTGGCCCAGGCCAACGTGCTCGCGGTTGATGTCGACGAAGTACTCGATCATCTTGAAGACCGTCGCGAGCCGGCCCTGCTGCTGATTCTCGATGGCGTTACCGACCCCCATAATCTGGGCGCCTGCCTGAGAACTGCCGACGCGGCGGGCGTGCACGCGGTCATTGCCCCCCGGGATCGCGCAGTCGGTCTCAATGCAACCGTGCGTCGCGTGGCCTGCGGAGCGGCCGAAACGGTGCCCTACATCATGGTCACCAATCTGGCGCGTACGATGCGCGCGCTCAAAGAGCGCGACGTCTGGCTGGTGGGCACCGATGACCAGGCTGAGTCGAATCTGCACGAGGTTGACGCAAAGCGCAGCATGGCATGGGTCATGGGCGCAGAGGGCGAGGGCATGCGTCGTCTTACTCGCGAAACCTGCGATGAGCTCGTGAAGATTCCCATGTTGGGCTCGGTAGAGAGCCTGAATGTCAGTGTCGCGAGCGCCGTCTGTCTCTACGAATCCGTGCGTCAACGCCTCGACTCTCAGGCTTGAGGGATCCACATCATGTCTACAAACGGCTTTACCACCACCACGCTTCACTCCGACCGTCGCCATGGCACCGAGAACGGTGCCGTGCACAAGCCCATTCACCCGTCGGCTCAATACGCGTTCGATAAAGCAGAAGACCTCATTGCTGTGTTTCAGGGGCGCCCCGGGTTTTCGTATGCGCGGCAGGGCACGCCCACGACCGGCGCACTCGAAGCCAAGATCACGCAGATGGAGGAGGGCGTGAACACGGTCACTTTTGCCACTGGCATGGCGGCCCTCGCCGCCGTGTTCCTGACCCTGCTCAAGAAGGGTGACCATCTCATCAGCAGTCAGTACATTTTTGGCAATACCAATAGTCTGCTGGGCACGCTGCAGAATCTCGGGGTCGACGTGACACTGGTCGACGCCACCGATGTCGCCGCGGTCAAGGCCGCGCGCCGTTCCGAAACGCGCATGGTTTTTGTCGAGAGCCTGGCGAACCCGGGCACTTTTGTGGCCGACCTCAAGGGGATCGGAGAATGGTGTGCCGCTGAGGGGTTGTTGTATGTGCTCGACAATACGCTCTCCACGCCCCTGTTATGTACGGGCAAGTCGGTTGGTGCATCGCTGGTCATGAATTCGCTTTCGAAGCACATCGGCGGGCATGCCAACGGGTTGGGCGGTGCGGTCACCGACACTGGTCTGTTCGACTGGTCGACCTACCCGAACATTGCCGAACCCTATTGCACGGGGAATCCGGCCGGGTGGGGGCTCACGCAGATCAAGAAGAAGGGGCTGCGCGACATGGGCGCGACCTTGTCTTCCGATGTAGCCCACCGCATCGCAGCAGGCGCAGAGACGCTTGCATTGCGCATGGACAAGGCATGTGGCAACGCACTCGCGCTTGCGAGGGCGCTGGGCACCCACCCGCGTGTGGCGCGGGTTACTTATCCGGGTCTGCCCGATCACCCGCAGCACGAGCGCGCGAAGGCGTTGTTCGGGGGGCGCTTCGGTGCGCTCCTGGCCGTGGAGCTCGACGATTCCGTGGATCTGCTGGCATTCCTGAATCGTTTGAAGGTGGTGGTTCTCGCCACTCATCTGGGTGACAACCGAAGCCTGGTGCTTCCTGTCGCACATACCATTTACTACGAGATGGGCCCGACCCTGCGCAAGCAGATGGGCATCGCCGACAACCAGCTGCGTTTGTCCGTAGGCATTGAAGACATCGATGATTTGATTGGGGATTTCACACAGGCACTCGCGTAAACCACGATGTCGCGCATACCACTCCAAGCCCCATTTACAGGTGTTTCCTGCTTGACAGTGCGCGCTGATCGAAGGCTTAATACGCGGTAGCCGTCTGGCACGCCGGCCGCACCTTACGGGTCGTGATGGTAAGGCGCCGAAGTCTTTTCCAGGTTGTTCCACCCAGGAATCGCTTGATGAAAATAAATTTTTAGGGGTAATCCTTAATGAACAAAACAGAGCTCATCGAACACATTTCCACGAAGGCTGACCTCTCCAAGGCCGACGCGGGTCGTGCGCTGGAAGCCTTCATCGGCGCGGTGACCACGACTCTCAAGAAGAAGGGCAGTGTCACCCTCGTTGGGTTCGGTACGTTTACGGTCTCCGAGCGCGCAGCGCGTACCGGTCGCAACCCCCGCACCGGCGAAGCCATCAAGATCAAGAAGGCCCGGGTGCCGAAGTTCCGCCCCGGCAAGGCCCTCAAAGACGCCGTCAACTAGTACACGTACTTGGCTTGCATGGCGGCAGTGCACGAGGTATAATCCTTTTTTCCTCGTAGCACACCAGAATTAGTGGTACCCGAATGGGTGCTTAGCTCAGCTGGTAGAGCGGCGCCCTTACAAGGCGTAGGTCAGCGGTTCGAACCCGTTAGCACCCACCACTACATTCAATGCAAGAAACAGGCACTTAGTTCAGGCTAAGTGCCTTTTTTGTATGTGGCGCTGGTGCGAGGCCGTGGCACAACAATTGCGGCTCAACTGATCTACCTCAATTGCGAATCGTTCGCATTACTGATAATATTCCGCTTTTCTGGCGGACGCAGGCAGTGCCGATCTGCCGTACGCCTCGCAATCGTTGGACTCATGCCGCGCAAGTCTCCCCCTTCCAACCTCCATCCGGCGACCATCCGCATCATTGGTGTGGCCGTTGCGGTCGGGTTGCACGCGGCCATTCTGGCGGCGATCGTCTCGGTGCCCCCCGGCAAGATCGAGATTGACCTCCCCGAAACCGTCGAAGTTCGGTTTGTCGAGATTTCCGACCAAGTTGAAGATGCGGCGCCGAGTGAGAATGAATCAGAGGAACTGCCGGCCACTGAGCAGGTGGAGGCAGAATCCGTTGAGGAAGTTGTTCCGGAGCCGGAGCAGACGCCAGAGCCGGAACCTGTACC
>JAEZGR010000364.1 GCA_023437255.1 Pseudomonadota bacterium
CACAAAACCATGGGCGAGTTCCGCACCGTGCGACCGCCCGTTTCTTTCGATGGCGAACGCAGCACCGCGGTGCTGCCGCCGCCGGTGCTGGGGGAACACAACGACGAGATTCTCGGCGCGCTGCGAAGCAGGGATGGCAAAACACAAGAGGCGTGAGCGGGCGGTTTCATCGTTGGCCAATTGTTCCAAATATGGAATTAAATAGGCATGGTCAGCCAGTGTTTTTCTGTATTTCGATCTTCTATGATGGTCCTCATCACGAGGCGGCGCGCGCATGCATCCGCCTCAAGGATCACCGGAAAAAGGAACCAACATGTTCGAAATCAGAAAAAGCGGCGAGCGGGGGCTTGCCGACCACGGCTGGCTGAACTCACGCCACTCCTTCTCTTTTGCGCATTACTACGATCCGGATCACATGGGTTTCGGCCCACTGCGGGTCATCAACGAAGACCGCGTGCAGGCGGGGCGCGGCTTCGGCATGCACGGCCACAGCGACATGGAAATCATTTCGTATGTGCTCGATGGCGCCCTGCAGCACAAGGACAGCATGGGCAACGGCTCGGTGCTGCGGTACGGGGATGTTCAGCGCATGAGTGCCGGCACAGGCGTCATGCATAGCGAGTTCAATCCGTCGACGAGTGAGCCGGTGCATTTTCTGCAGATCTGGATCATGCCCGATGTTCGAGGAATCGCTCCCAGCTACGAAGAAAAGCACTTCGACGCCGAGAGCAAAACCGGGCAGTGGCGCCTCATTGCCTCATCGGACGGCCGCGACGGTTCTGTGCGCATCCATCAGAATGCACAGATCTACGCGTCGATTCTGGGCGACGGCGACGCACTGAGTTATGCGATGGAAAACGGACGGGGCGCATATCTGCACGTGATTCGTGGATCGGTGTCGGTGAATGGTCAGCCCCTGCAGGGCGGTGACGCAATCAAGATCGCCGGCGAGCCACGCATAGACGTCTCCGACGCTGCGGACGCCGAAGTTATGCTGTTCGATCTGCCCCTGCCGTAAGGGCTCACTTACCGCGGATCGCGGCCAGAATGCGACGATCACGCTTGGTGGGGCGACCCGCGTCATAGTCCTGGGAAGGCTCCGGAGCGAGCCTTCTCATTTCGGCGGCATGGGCACGCCGGGCCACGCTCTGATCGGTTTCTTCATACAGCTGGGCGGCCACCGGGGCCGGGCCGCGTACCCGGCTCACCGCCTTCACCACGACCTCGATGGGCGGGTCAGACTTGCGAACGATCACGCGGTCGCCGGGTCCCACTTCGCGGGCAGGCTTGGCGGGCTGGCCGTTCACCAGCACCCTGCCCTTGCCGATTTCGTCGACCGCCAGCGCGCGCGTCTTGTAGAAGCGCGCTGCCCACAACCATTTGTCGAGTCTGAGTCGTTCTTCCATATTAAAAAAGCCGCCTGCAAAGCAGCGGCCTGTAAACGGTGGTGCCCGAGACCGGAATCGAACCGGTACGCCTTACGGCGAGGGATTTTAAGTCCCTTGTGTCTACCTGTTCCACCACTCGGGCATGGAGTCGAACTTTACCTCAACAACAGGCAAGGTGCACCGCCGGACAGCGCGGTTCCCCCACCCGTTTGTTTCAATACGCCATGGACCCGGGCTTATTCGGCCGGAGTGCCGGCTTCGCCCTGCTGAGCCTCGATGCCGCCGATCGCCTTGATCGACAGACGCAGCCTGCCCTTGTCATCGGCTTCGATGACCTTGAAGCGGACGATCTGACCGACCTTGAGCACATCGTTGATGTTGGCGATGCGGTAGTTGGCGATCTCGGAAATGTGCAGCAGGCCGTCGCGACCCGGCAGCACCTGCACGATGGCACCAAAGTCGAGCAGGCGCAGCACCGGACCTTCGTACTCTTCGCCCACTTCGACGTCGGCCGTGAGTTCCTTGATGCGACGCTCGGCTTCGCGAGCCTTGTCGAGGTCGGCACTCGCGATCGTGATGCTGCCGTCGTCGCTGATATCGATCTGTGTGCCCGTTTCTTCGGTCAGTGCACGGATCGTGGCGCCGCCCTTGCCGATGACGTCGCGGATCTTCTCAGGATTGATCTTGAGGGTCAGCATGCGCGGTGCGAACTCGGACAGCTCGGTACGCGAACCTTCGATCGCGGAACGCATGGCTTCGAGGATGTGCAGACGGCCTTCGCGAGCCTGGCCCAGCGCCACCTGCATGATTTCCTTGGTGATGCCCTGGATCTTGATATCCATCTGCAGAGCAGTGATGCCCTTGACGGTACCCGCCACCTTGAAGTCCATGTCGCCCAGGTGATCTTCGTCGCCCAGAATGTCGGTAAGTACGGCGAACTTGCCGCCGTCCATGATCAGGCCCATGGCCACGCCGGCCACGTGATCGGCGACCGGCACGCCGGCGTCCATCATGGCCAGGCTGCCACCGCAGACCGATGCCATCGACGAGGACCCGTTGGACTCAGTGATTTCGGACACGACACGAATCGTGTACTGGAATTCTTCGGGCGCAGGCAGCAGGGGTGCGAGTGCACGCTTGGCCAGGCGGCCGTGTCCGATTTCGCGGCGCTTGGGTGAACCAAAGCGGCCGGCTTCGCCAGTGGCGAACGGCGGGAAGTTGTAGTGCAGCATGAAGCGGTCACGGGATTCACCCATGATCGAGTCGATGATCTGCTCATCTTGCTTGGTGCCAAGCGTGGCCGCCACAAGCGCCTGAGTCTCGCCACGGGTGAACAGTGCGCTGCCGTGTGCACGCGGCAACACGCCCAGGCGGATGCTGATGGGACGCACGGTACGGGTATCACGGCCGTCGATACGCGGCTCGCCGCTCAGGATCTGACCGCGCACGATCTGTGCCTCGAGGTCGAACAGGACGTTCTCGACTTCGACGGTGTCGGGTACATCTTCGCCCTTGGCAGCGGCATGCTCCGCCAGCTTGGTCTTGACCTGTGCGTAGACGTCGCGCAGCGCGTCGGTGCGCTGCTGCTTGCTGCGGATCTGGTAGGCAGCCTGCAGGCCTTCGAGACCGGCGGCCTTTACAGCAGTGATCAGCGCGTCGTTCTTGGCGGGTGCTTCCCATTCCCACTCGGGCTTGCCGGCTTCGGCAACCAGGTCGTCGATGGCCTTGATGGCGGCCTGCATCTGCTCGTGACCGTACACGACGGCGCCCAACATGACTTCTTCGGACAGTTGCTGTGCTTCGGACTCAACCATCAGCACGGCGGCGTCGGTGCCTGCCACCACCAGGTCGAGATCCGACTTCTGCAGCTGCGTGGAGGTGGGATTGAGCACATATTGGCCGTCTACGTAGCCGACACGGGCCGCACCGATGGGACCGTTGAACGGAATGCCGGAAATAGCCAGGGCGGCCGATGCGCCAATCATGGCGGGGATATCGGGATCCACTTCAGGGTTCACCGACACCACATGAATGATGACCTGAACTTCGTTGTAGAAGCCTTCGGGGAACAGCGGACGCAGTGGGCGGTCGATGAGGCGCGAGGTGAGGATTTCTTTTTCGGAGGGACGACCCTCACGCTTGAAGAAACCACCAGGAATGCGGCCGGCGGCGTACGTCTTTTCGACATAGTCGACAGTCAGGGGGAAAAAATCCTGGCCGGGCTTGGCTTTCTTGTTGCCCACCACCGTCGCAAGCACGCAAGTGTCGTCGACGGTGACCATGACTGCACCCGATGCCTGGCGAGCAATCTCGCCGGTTTCAAGCGTCATCGTGTGCTGACCGTACTGAAACGATTTGCTCACTTTATTGAACATTGTTTTTCCTTACAGAATAAAAAAACCGTGCACGCCACGACGAGAATCGCGGCGTCCACGGTTGTCTCGGGGAGCCAGCCCCGGGTATCACTTACGCAGACCGAGTTTTTCGATAAGTGCGCGGTAGGAGTCAGGGCTACGACCCTTGAGGTAGTCGAGCAGCTTGCGACGGCGGCTGACCATGCGCAGCAAACCACGGCGCGAGTGGTGATCTTTCTTGTGTTCCTTGAAGTGGCCCGTGAGTTCATTGATGCGGGCGGTAAGGAGCGCTACCTGGACTTCGGGGGAACCCGTGTCGCCTGCGGCGCGCTGAAATTGCGAGACGATCTCGGCTTTATTGATATCGGTGACAGACATTTTTATAACCTCAAAGGACTTGCGACAGGGCCGAGGTGCCCGGTCGTGCGTGGAAAAGAGAAAATTATACACCGCGAAGCGATCGCTTGCGCAGGCCCGGCACCCGCTTGAATCCGTGGCGCATGGCCTCGTTATGCATGACAATCAGAGCTATGCAAGACGCTGCGGCGCAACGGCGCGTCCGAAGGGTTATTAAGGAAAGGGCGCCGCAGCTGTTGCCACAAGGAGATTCCTGCATGAAAACCGCCCCACTTCCCGGGTTTCGCCGGTACGCCCGCCCGATTCTTCGCGGCGCAGCTGTCTGCGTGACGCTCGTTCTTTCGGCCTGCACCAGCATGAAGGACATTCCGGCCGGTACCCCGCTCACCGAAGTCCAGGCACGCTACGGTGCGCCCACCGTCAGTTGCCCACTGGAAAATGGCACGCAGCGCCTGATCTGGAGCACTCTGCCCATGGGGCAGTATGCATGGTCCACCACGCTTGCTCCCGACGGCCGTGTCGGCCCCATTGACCAGATACTGACCGACGCGGCCTTCAACCAGGTCAAAGAGGGCGACTGGACCCGCGAACGGCTGCAATGCACGTTCGGTCCGCCCGCCGAAGTCTCGATCGTGGGGCTGCCCGGCTCACAGAGCCAGGTATGGAGCTACCGCTATCGCCAGGCGGGCGCCTGGAACTCGCTGATGCACTTCTATTTTTCGGACGACGGGCGGGTGGTCCGGATGCACCCGGGCCCCGACCCCATGTACGACCCGCCCGAGTTCTTCTCGCGCTAAACCCACTGCAGGCACTTGGCGGCGCGTTTCGCCGCCCTACTGGTCGACCCGCTTTGTGTCTGCAGGCGAGACGTCTGCCTGCTCGCCCGGGAGCCGAGGTTCGGGCCGCGAGGGCTGATGTTGCTCGGCCTCGCCGGGCGGCAGCTCGCTGCGCATGCGCGTGAGATGCCGCGCCCGATTCCAGCGCCAGGCCATGATCACCCAGCCCGAAACGCCATACAGCACGAACAGGCCAAACAGAACGAGGGGTGGATCGGCCGAGACAAAAACAAACCCGCCCACGACCACCAGCATGACCCAGAACGGCACGCTGCGGCCCAGGGCGAACGACTTGCCGCTATAGAACGGCGCGTTGCTCACCATGGCGAGCCCGGCGTACACCGTGAGGAAGAAGGCGATCCAGGGCAACACATCGACCGACACGGAAAGCTTGTTGTCGACTGACAGCCATACGAAACCGGCAACGAGTGCCGCGGCGGAAGGACTGGGCAGCCCCTGGAAGAAGCGCTTGTCGACGACCCCGATATTGGTATTGAACCGGGCCAGGCGAAGTGCAGCACCCACGACATAGATGAACGCTGCGAGCCAGCCCCAGCGCCCCAATCCTTGCAATGCCCACACGTACATGACCAGCGCCGGCGCCATACCGAACGAAATCATGTCGGCGAGCGAATCGTACTGCTCGCCGAAGGCGGACTGCGTATTCGTGAGGCGGGCCACACGGCCGTCCATACCGTCGAACACGAGCGCGAGGAAGATGGCGATGGCCGCCATTTCAAAGCGCCCGTTCATGGCCTGCACCACCGCGAAGAACCCCGCAAAGAGGTTCGCAGTGGTAAAGGCATTGGGCAACAGGTAAATGCCGCGTCGTCGTTTGATGTCGTCGGGCTGGGTACTTGGCATCGGTCAGCCTTGCTGTGGTGGAACGTCTGCAGGAAGATCGGCCAGCGCGGTGCTGGTGGCCTGAACCTTGTCGCCGATGGCAACGCGCGGGCGGGAACCCGGCGGCAGGTACACGTCGACGCGCGAACCGAAACGAATGAAGCCGTAACGCTGACCCGCGTAGAGATCGTCACCCGCTTTCACGTGGCACAGAATACGCTTCGCGATCAGGCCGGCCACCTGTACCGCAGTGACCACATGACCGCCTGGTGTGCGCATCACCATGGCGTTGCGCTCGTTCTCGAGAGAGGCCTTGTCGAGCGCTGCGTTGAAAAACTTGCCTGCAAAGTATTTGATCGAAAGGACCGTGCCCTTTACCGGAGCACGATTCGAATGAACATTGAACACGTTCATGAACACACTGATCTTGAGTGCCTGGCGGTCTGCGTAAGGGTCGTGCACTTCTTCGACGGCCACAATCCGCCCGTCGGCGGGCGACAGCACGGCCAATTCGCCGTCAGGGGCTACGCGTGGCGGGTCGCGAAAGAATTGCAGAACGAATAAGGAAAGCAGCCAGAAAATGACGGACACGGCTGGCGACCAGATGGTCACGAGCACTGAAATCACAACGATGCCGGCCAGGAAGGGCCAGCCTTCGCGCGCTATGAGCGGATGGGGGTAAGGTGGTTTATTCATCGTAGGTCGAAGAATAACCGATATGTTTCGGGCATTGCGTCACCAGAACGCGTTGGGGAGCATATCGGCAAGCACAGGGTGTGCCCAGGCATCTGGACAAGCACCCACACGGGCCTGAAAACGAAACCGCGCCCCGAGGGGCGCGGCGCAAACAGGTACCGATGCGGGGCATGCCCCGCAAACCGGCGACTGCTTAGTTCTTGGTTTGGTCGACCAGCTTGTTGGCGGCGATCCAGGGCATCATGGCGCGCAGCTTGGCACCAACCTGCTCGATCTGGGACTCGGCGTTCAGGCGGCGACGCGAGATGAGCGTCGGGGCGCCGGCAGCGTTTTCCAGAATGAAGCTCTTTGCATATTCGCCGGTCTGGATGTCCTTCAGGCACTGGCGCATAGCGGCGCGAGTTTCGTCGGTCACGACGCGGGGGCCGGTCACATACTCGCCATATTCCGCATTGTTGGAAATGGAGTAGTTCATGTTGGCGATGCCGCCTTCGTAGATCAGGTCGACGATGAGCTTGAGCTCGTGCAGGCACTCGAAGTAAGCCATTTCGGGCGCGTAGCCGGCTTCGACCAGAGTGTCGAAACCTGCCTTGATGAGCTCGACCGCACCACCGCACAGAACGGCCTGCTCGCCGAACAGGTCAGTTTCGGTTTCTTCGCGGAAGGTGGTCTCGATGATGCCGGCACGGCCGCTGCCGATGGCGCAGGCGTACGACAGGCCGATGTCACGAGCGGAACCCGAATTGTCTTGATGCACGGCCACGAGTGCCGGCACGCCGCCACCCTGGTTGTAGGTGCCGCGAACAGTGTGACCCGGCGCCTTGGGAGCGACCATGATCACATCGACATCTTCGCGCGGCTGAACCTGACCATAGTGCACGTTGAAGCCGTGAGCGAAGGCCAGCGCAGCGCCGGACTTGATGTTGGGGGCAACGTGGTCGCGGTACACCTGAGCGATGTTCTCATCGGGCAGGAGGATCATGACCAGGTCGGCACCCTTGACCGCCTCGGCAACTTCCTGAACCTTCAGGCCGGCGTTTTCGGCCTTGGACCACGATGCGCCGCCCTTGCGCAGGCCGACCACCACGTTCACGCCGGAATCGTGCAGGTTGAGTGCGTGGGCATGGCCTTGCGAACCGTAACCGATGATGGCGACCGTCTTGCCCTTGATGAGGGACAGATCGCAGTCCTTGTCGTAGTAAACCTTCATGGGGTGCTCCAGAAATTCAATGGGTTTTCGTTAAAGTTTCAGTACACGTTCGCCACGCCCGATGCCCGAGACGCCTGTGCGCACGGTCTCAAGGATGGCACTGCGATCGAGCGCGTTGATGAAGGCCTCGATCTTTTCCTGATCGCCGGTCAGCTCCATGGTGTAGACCTTGTCGGTGACATCGACGATGTGGCCACGGAAGATGTCGGCCATGCGCTTCATTTCTTCGCGCTCCTTGCCGACCGCCCGCACCTTGATGAGCATGAGCTCACGCTCGATGTGCGGCCCTTCGGAGAGGTCGACCACCTTGACCACGTCGACCAGGCGATTCAGGTGCTTGGTGATCTGCTCGATGACGTCATCGGAACCCGTGGTGACGATGGTCATGCGCGACAGCGTGTTGTCTTCGGTCGGCGCAACGGTAAGAGTTTCGATGTTGTAGCCACGAGCCGAAAACAGGCCCACGACGCGCGAGAGCGCACCGGGTTCGTTTTCCAGAAGGATAGAAATCACGTGTTTCATCAGTTCTTCTCCTTACAGGTCTTCCGAACCCAACAGCATTTCGGTCAGCCCCCTGCCCGCCTTCACCATGGGCCAGACGTTCTCGGTCTGGTCGGTAATGAAGTCGAGGAACACCAGACGGTCTTTGTATTTGCCGAAGGCTTCACGCAGGGCCGGCTCGACATCGGCCGGATTCTCGATGCGCATGCCGACATGGCCGTAGCTCTCGACCAGCTTCACGAAGTCGGGCAGCGCATCAACGTACGATTCGGAATAGCGCGAGCCGTATTCAATCTGCTGCCACTGACGCACCATGCCCAGGTAACGGTTGTTCAGGCACAGAATCTTGGGCGTGAGGCGGTACTGCTTGCAGGTGGAGAGTTCCTGGATGTTCATCTGAATCGAACCCTCGCCCGTGATGACGGCGATCTCCGCATCGGGGTTGGCCATCTGCGCACCCATCGCATAGGGCAACCCTACGCCCATGGTGCCGAGACCACCGGAATTCAGCCAGCGGCGCGGCGCATCGAACTTGTAGTACTGCGCGGCCCACATCTGGTGCTGGCCCACGTC
>JAEZGR010000369.1 GCA_023437255.1 Pseudomonadota bacterium
AGCTCGAGACGCCGCTGCGCTGGGCCATGATGCTGCGCGACCCGCTCACGAACTGGACCAATCACCGCGTGACCCTGTTGGGTGACGCGGCCCACCCGACCCTGCCGTTCCTGGCTCAGGGCGCGGCGATGGCCATCGAAGACGGCTGCGTGCTGGCTCGCGCGATCGAGGCATCGCCCGACGATATTCCGAAGGCACTGCTGATCTATCAGGCGACACGCATCGAACGTACGACCAAGATCGTGAATGGCTCGGCCGAAAACACCAAGCGCTTCCACAACCCGGAGCTGGCGACAGCAGAAGGTGCGGAGCGATACATCGCCCGTGAATGGGAGCAGGATCGCGTGCGGGCCCGCTACGAGTGGCTATTCTCGTACGAGCCCGAGAATGTGCCTCTGGCTGCGCCTGCGCAACCGGCAGCGCTTGCGCAGCCGGCCTGATCAAACGGAGCACAGCGCCGAGGCGACTTCCTTGAAGGTGTTGATGAACGGGGCGGCAATGTCAGGAAGATGCCTGCCCCGTTTCCAGACCTGATAGTAAGGCTGACGCACCGAGTCGTCGGCGATGCGGGCGATATCGAAATGGTCGGAATCGCACAGCGGCTCGACGACCGACGGCAGTATGGCGGCACCATGACCCGCCCTCACCATCGCCACGATCGTCTGCATGTTGTTGCGAACGCCGGCCACGTCAAAGCGCTTGCCCGAGGCATTCATCGCCGCCTCGATCGACTGCTGAAGCGGAAGATCGGCGGCAAGCGAAAAGAGCCGCATGTCGGGCAGGTCGGTCCAGTCGAGGTAGTTCGGCCCGACAGGATCGAAACGGAAGGTGCCCTTGGGGGCGATGTAGAGCAAGGGAAAACGCAGTAGTTCTCGCAGTTCGATGCTCGTCGAGGGCTTGCGATAGATGCTCAGGCCAATATCCACCTCGCCGGACTGCACTAGCCCCTGTATCTGACCCTGGGCGACGTCGAAGACATGCAGCTGCACATCGGGCTGCACCTTGGCGAAGCGGGTTTCAATATGAGGGAACAGGCTCGCCGCAACCACCGGCGTCACGGCGACCTTCAGGACGTGGCGCTCGTAAGCGGAGTCGGCATCTACCTGCTTCTGTGCCCGGTCGATCTCCTCGATGATCGCCTCTGCGCTGCGCAGGAGATTCGACCCCGCACGGGTCAGCGACACCGAGCGTGTGGTGCGGTCGAGGAGCCGGCCACCGAACTGCTCTTCGAGGTCGCGGATCATGGAACTGAGGCCGGCCTGCGTAATGTGCATCTGCTCAGCCGCCCGGGTGAAGCTGCCCAGACGCGCTACCAGCAGGAAACCCTGCAACTGTCGAATGGAAACATTCATCTAATTTGATCGATTGGTCTGCGGCGCCGCCAACGCAGCGGCCTGCAGACTGTAACTGAAACTCCACGGGAGACTGAAGATGACGAGCCAGATGATGCATGAAACGATCAACGTCATCGTTGCGCGCAAAACGCTGATTGCCGAGGATATTTGCCTGTACGAGCTGCAGCACGAAGCGCCTGGTACCCCCCTGCCCGATTTTGAAGCGGGCGCGCATGTCGATGTCCATGCCGGTGATTTCATCAGGCAGTATTCCCTTTGCGGCACACCGGGCCCGGCAGACAGCTACCAGATCGCAGTATTGCGTGACCCCGCTTCGCGAGGCGGCTCGCACTATATGCACGATCAGGTGCAACCAGGCATGCGCCTGCGGGTGAGCGCGCCGCGCAACCTGTTTCCGCTGCATGCCGCAGAGCCTGAGGATCATAGCGTACTGCTGGCAGGCGGCATAGGCATCACACCCATACTCGCCATGGCCGAGGCGCTGCACGCGCGCGGGGCCAGCTTCGAACTGCACTACTTCTCGCGCAGCGCTGCCCGCACCGCATTTCGTGAACGGCTGAAGGAATGCGCCTTCCGTGAATGCGTACATTTCCACCACGACGACGATCCCGCGCGATCGGACCTCGCCACCGTACTGGGCAATGCCACCCGCACTGCACATCTGTATTTCTGCGGCCCCGGCGGTTTCATCGACGCCATTCAGCAAACGGCCGCCGCGCTACAGTGGGACCCGGCCAAGGTCCATTTCGAGCGCTTCTCGGCGCAACCCGTGGCGGGCACCGGGGAAGACGCCGCTTTCACGGTGCGCATCGCGAGTACCGGCCAGGAAGTCACCGTACCCGCCGACGTTTCAATCACCTCGGCTCTGAGCGACGAAGGGGTGGTGATTCCCGTGGCTTGCGAACAGGGCGTATGTGGCACCTGCCTGACGGGCGTGCTGGAGGGCGACATCGACCATCGCGATCAGTACCTGACCGACGATGAACGCGCCCTGAACAATCAGATGACGCCCTGCTGCTCCAGGGCGCGCAGCGGCGTTCTGGTGCTCGACCTTTGAAGCCGGCGGCTGTCAGCCCGACTTGGGTTGCAGCCGCTTCAATACCCACGGCACGAACAGGAACAGGGCTGCCACGACATAGAAGGTGACGGCGATCGGGCTGTGGAACAGCACGCCCACGTTGCCCTGGCCCGCCGCCAGCGCCGTGCGCAGCTGATTCTCGGCCAGGGGTACGAGAATCAGGCCAATGAGCAGGGGCGCAATGGGAAAGCCGTAGACGCGCATGACATAGCTCACCACGCCCAGCCCGGCCATCAGGGCCAGATCGAACACGGAGCCCGACACGCCCCAGATGCCGATCATCGCGAACACCAGAATGCCGGCGTACAACTGAGGCTTCGGGATATACAGCAGTCTGACCCACAGCCCCACGAGAGGCAGGTTCAACACCAGCAGCATCGCGTTGCCGACGTACAGCGACGCAATTAGACCCCAGACGAGTTCTGCGTTGCTGGTGAACAGGAAGGGCCCCGGCTGCAGGCCGTAATTCTGAAAGGCCACCAGCAAGATGGCTGCCGTAGCCGAGGTGGGCAGACCGAGCGTGAGCAGCGGCACCAGAATGCCTGCAGCGGCGGCATTGTTGGCCGCTTCCGGCCCCGCCACACCCTCGATGGCGCCATGGCCGAATTCTTCGCTCTTGCTGGAGAGATTCTTTTCCAGAGAATACGAAAGCATGGTCGGCAGTTCCGAACCACCGCCGGGAATGGCTCCCATGGGAAAACCGATGACCGCCCCACGCAGCCACGGTTTCCAGGAACGGCGCCATTCTTCGCGATTCATGAACGCCCTGCCCTTGATCGGAATGATCTCTTCCTGCTGGTATCGGTAGCGGCTGGCAACGTACAAGATCTCGCCAATGGCAAAGACCGACACCAGCACCACGGTCAATTCCACCCCGTCGAGCAGATCGGCAAAACCGAACGTCATGCGCGGCTGACCCGTCATGCCGTCGATGCCAACCACGCCCAGCGCAAGACCGATGAACAGCGCAATGAAACCGCGCACACGCGATGCCCCCATCACCACCGCCACCGAGGTGAAGGCCATGATGGTCAGCGCGAAGTAGTCGGCAGGGGTAAAAATGAACGCCAGTTCGGCGACCATCGGTGCTGCAAAAGTCAGTGCCAGGGTGGCGAGCGTACCGGCAATGAAAGAACCGATCGCCGCCGTGGCCAGCGCCGCCGCACCGCGGCCCTTGCGCGCCATCTTGCTGCCTTCCAGGGCGGTCATCATGGACCCGGCCTCGCCGGGGGTATTGATGAGAATCGCCGTGGTCGAGCCGCCATACATGGCGCCGTAGAGCACGCCTGCGAACATAATGAACGCGGAAACGGGCCCGACCGACACGGTGACGGGCAGCAGCAACGCGATGGTGAGTGCAGGACCGATGCCCGGCAGGATGCCGATGGCGGTGCCCAGGAGCGAACCGATGAGCGCCCACATCAGATTGATGGGTTGCAGCGCAACCCCGAAACCTTCCAGCAAGAGTGAAAAGGTTTCCATCACACCCCCGCCAGCGGCAGGAAGCCGCCGAGTTGCAGACCCAGCTTGCTGAACAAATACCAGCAGGCGCTGCCCAGCACAAAGCCGGAAACCAGATCAAGCACAATATTGCGCGACTTCAAGGCGCGCGCCACCAGCATGAATGACACCGACGCCGTGAGCGGCAGCCCGAGCGACTGCATGGTCAGCGCCGGAACGATGCTGGCGAGCAGCACCGTGAAGAAGGCTCGCTTGTCCATGCCGGGATCGGCTGCTCTTTCTTCATCATCAAATGCGGTGCCGCGAGCCATCTGGATCATGAGCAGAATGCCCAATGCCACCAGGCCCGCGCCGACCATGGCCACGAACAGACCAGGGCCGATGCCCGCATACTGCGCGCTGAGACTCAGAGAGGAGGATGCGTACAAGCAGACCGCACCCACCAAGATGATGGAAAGGCCCAGCCACCAGGGCTGGGCGGGCACTGACTTCATTGAACCGGCTCCGCAGGATTTACTTCACAAGGCCGGCGTCGCCCAGAATGCCCCTGATGCGCTCATTTTCGGACTTGATGAACGCGCCGAATTCCTCGCCCGGGAGAAAGTAGGGCTCCCAGCCCAGGCGCTCCATGACCGCATGCCATTCCTTGCTTTCGCTCAGCTTGGTGAAGCGGTCGACCCATTCCTTGTGGTTGTCTGCAGGCATGTCGATGGAGCCCAACACCCCGCGCCAGTTGGCAATTTCAACGTCATAACCGGCCTCTTTGAAGGTGGGGATATCGGGTGCGCCCTTCATGCGTTCCGCCGAAGTGACGGCCAGGATCCGGATACGGCCGCTATCGGCAAACTGTTGAAACTCGGAAATGCCCGACAGACCACCCTGCAGCGTGCCGTTCACGATACCGGTAACGGTGTCCGCACCGCCTGCCTGCGGAATGTAGTTCAGCTTGGCCACCGGCACCTCGCCCTTTTGCGCCAGAAGCGCCAGTGCAATGTGGTCAACGCCGCCGGCAGACCCGCCGCCCACGGGCATGCCGCCCGGGTTGGCCTTGAGCGCCTCGACAAAATCGGCCAGCGTCTTGTAAGGAGAATCGGCCTTCACGGCCAGCACAATGTGCTCTGCCGTGAGTCGCGCCACCGGCTTGAACTTGGTGAGGTCGATCGGCGACTTGTTCATGACGACCGAGCCGACGGTAATCGCACCGAACACGGCCAGCGCGTCGGGCTTGCCGGCCTGGCGCTGAAACTCGGCGAGGCCGATGGTGCCACCGGCTCCACCCCGGTTGGTGAAGCTGACGGTGCCGCTATAGATACCCGCCTCGTTCATGGCCTGCATGGCTTGCCGACCCGTGGAATCCCAGCCGCCGCCGGGATTGGCCGGCAGCATCACGCTTACCTGCGCCTGCACGGCAACGCCAGTGCAAAGCAGCGTTGCCGCCAGGAAAGGACGCAGTATTCGACGCAAACTCATGATTTGTCTCCTATGTTTCTTGGTTTTAGGAGACGATCTTAACCGATGCGCATGGGAGACCTGCAAGTATTGCCGGGCAAGTGCCCGAGCGGGTTTGCGGCAGCAGGGTCGGGACCCGCCCTGGGCACTCAGATGATGGGAGCTTGCTGCTGCAGGCCCTATCGCAGAAAACCGCAAACGAGTTCGAGGACCTGCGTTGAAGCCTCGCGATGAGGCATGTGCCCGACACCGGCCATTACGTGCACCTGTGCCGGCCCGCCGGTCAGTTCACCGATCATTTCGGGATGCCGAGGCGACCCGTACTCGTCGTTCGCGCCGTGTATGGCCAGCGTGGGGCACTGTACCCGCGGCAGAACATCGCGCAGCGACCAGTCGGCAAAGTCGGGGTGCAACCAGCGCTCTGTCCAGGCGTCGAGCACCCAACGCGCTTTATCGCCGTGATAACGCGCGAGCCGCTCCAGCTGCTCCGGTTTGCGAAAGTAACCACGCGCCTGACGTACTCCGTCGAGCGTAATATCTTCCGAGAATGCCTGTGCGGACAAGGTCACCAATGCCTCGCACCGCGCAGGCATGAAGGCTGCGCAATGAACGGCCATGCCGCCACCCACGCTATGGCCCAGCACCACGAAACGATCGATTCCGAAATGGTCACAGACCAGCGGAAAGACCTGAGCAGCTTCTTCGCTGATGAAGTCATTGGGCGGCAGGCCCTCGCGCGCATCTGACCGGCCAAAGCCCAGTCGATCGTAAGCAATGACGTCGCGGCCCGTGGCACTACGCAGGGCCTCGGGGAAGTCACGCCACAGCTCAACACAACCGAGCGAGTCGTGCATCAGCACTATGGGTGCGCCCACGGACCTTTCCGGGGAGCTCCAGCGACGGGCGAATAAACGCCCCTGAGGATGCTGAATCCACTGCTCGCTGGCCGTGTTCAGCGGTGTCAAATGAGTCATGCCGCGAAAATATACAGAAGTGATGAATCGAAAACAATGGCGCCCTACCCTGCGATTGACCTTCCCACCGTGGGAAGGATTAAGCTTGAGTCGTTGAATCGAACATCGGACACTCAGGCATGAATACTCGCAACCATGGTTCCCGGCACGCCGCTACCATCACGCTTCCAATCGAGGGCATGACCTGTGCGTCATGCGTTGGCCGCGTCGAGAAAGCGTTGTCCAAGGTGCAAGGGGTGGCTTCCGTATCGGTCAACCTCGCTACAGAACGCGCGGTGGTTGAGCCTGCAGGCGACATCGATCGCATGGCCCTCGTGCGCGCTATTGAAAATGCCGGATTCGACGTGCCTGCGGGCACTATCGAACTTGAAATCGACGGCATGACCTGCGCGTCTTGCGTCGGCAGGGTCGAGAAGGCGCTCAGCGCCGTTCCCGGCGTCAGCGAGGCGGCGGTCAACCTGGCCAGCGAGCGGGCCGTGGTGCGTGGGGTGGCGGATGCCGCCACATTGCTC
>JAEZGR010000195.1 GCA_023437255.1 Pseudomonadota bacterium
TCCTTGCGAGCTACCCCGGTAAGCGATACCCGCTCGGAATAGGCTCGTCGGGCATGGCATTGTTGGCCGCGCTGCCAGAAGACGAGGCAAACCACATCGTCGAACTCAATGCGCACCGCCTGGAGGAGTACGGCGGCATGACTCCAAATATCCTGCACCGGTTGCGCAAGAACGCACAGACCCGGGGCTATGCCGTGATGCAAAACTACGCCGTACGAGGTGCCATGGGGGTCGGATGTGCACTGACCGAATCGCAGGGGAATCCCATACTGGCCCTGAGCGTCAGTGCAATAACCGAACGCATGCCTTTGAAGAGGCAGGGCGAAATCGCCAAACTGCTTCAGCAGGAACTCGACTCGCTGTGATGCACGTTTCCGAGTATTGACCTGTCAACTACTTTCCCCTAGCCTTTTGAAACACAACAAGTTTTCGCAAGCGATCGCTTGCACTGTAGCAGCTGGAAGCCTATGACCGAGTAGCACAATAAAAACCAGAAAACAGGGGGAGACAATGCATAAAGCAGCCCTAAACGAAGCAAGCTTGTTCAAGCTCATTGTTGTTATCGCTGGCATAGTTGTCGCCATGTTCCTTGCAACTGTTCTGATGGCGCTTGCATTCATGCCAAATCAGCTTATTGCAGGCATGTCGACTGAAGACATGACGTTTCTCCTACCCCTAGGCCTGGCCGCGCTTTGCAGCGGCAGCATGCTGGCCTGGTATGTTCAGTCGTATCGGTCGCGCTCCAAGGGGTGACTCTCAGGCTGGTTCCGACATCGCGCGATCACGGAACCAGCGTGCTGTATCCTCGTCAGCCGGAAAAAACGATTCGATCCGCAATTCGTGCACCGTCACGTCGTGCGGAGTGCCCATGGTGGCAATCGAGGTGAACAGGTTCAGCGCGACACCATCCTTGCGAATCTGCATTGGCAAAAACGGCAGCGTGCGCGCATCAAGGTTGGCAAAGCGAGCCGTCTCGTTGATCCCCGGCAAGGCAACCAGTTGCGAGAGCAAGGTTTCCGCCTCGCTACCGAGTCCGTCGCTCATCGCTTCGCGCTGGATCCAATGCAACAGGTCGGCGCACACATCTTCCCAGTTGAGCAAATGCTTGCGAACGCTATTCGGGTCAAGCATCAGTTTCAGCACATTGACTCCCTCAGAAGGCAAGGGGGCATCGTCCGACATATCGAGTAGCCAGCGCATCATCATTACCGCTGGCGCGTTGGCCATCACTAGATTCCAAAGCCGATCGACCACCAGCGCTGGATACGGGGCGTGCTGTGCCAGCATGAAATCCAAGGCCTGCTTCACTGCGGCAAGCTCAGGATCCGACAGGCGTCGTTCCCGGTAAGCGGGTGCATAACCGGCCGCCAGAAGCATCACATTGCGCTCGCGCAGTGGTATGTCGAGGACAATTCCAAGTTTCAGGATCATCTCACGGCTCGCCCGCGAACGACCGCTCTCGAGAAAGCTGATATGCCGCTGCGATATACCGCTCTCGGTCGACAGCCTGAGTTGCGTGTAGCCGCGCTTCCCGCGCCAGTAGCGTAGGGCTGCGGCGAAATCGGCAAAGTAGCGGCCGTCGCCCCCACCTTGCCGGATTTGCTCATGGTGTTCCATGTCGTCTCCGTGCTGAACAGCTTTGCTTCAACGCGCCCGCCCTCAAGAAGGCATCTTCGGCACGATTACCTCCCACGTAATCGACGCAGAACATTACCCGCTCGACAATGAAATGACTTAGCCGAGGCGCTCGGTCGCACCCTCATCAACGCCGTCATTTCAGGAGCCATTCATGCCAGCTTATGCCGTCGCCATACTCTCGGAAACGCAGCTGAACGACGAGATCCGCACCTATCTCGAACAGATCGACGCGACGCTCCAACCATTCTCAGGTCAGTACGTCATCCATGGCGGGCCGTATCACGCGCTGGAGGGCGAGCCCAAGGCAGACCTGATCGTCGTAAAGTTTCCGGATTTGGAACATGCGTCGCGCTGGTACGAATCCCCGGCCTACAAAGCGATCAGACCGTTAAGAACGGCAAACTGCGTCGGGACCCTGTTTCTGGTCGAAGGCGTACCGGCAGACCACCGCGCGACAGACATTCTTGCCTGACCCCTACTCCACCGTCACGCTCTTGGCCAGATTACGCGGCTTATCCACATCGGTACCCCGCGCCACCGCCGTGTGATACGCCAGCAGCTGCAGCGGAATCGTATGCAGAATCGGTGAGAGCTTTCCGTAGTTCTCGGGCATGCGGATCACGTGCATGCCCTCGCCGCTGCCGATGCGCGTGTCGCTGTCCGCAAACACGTACAGCTCGCCGCCACGGGCGCGCACTTCCTGCATATTCGACTTGAGCTTTTCCACCAGCTCATCATTGGGGGCGATCGTGACAACCGGCATGGCTTCGGTCACCAGCGCCAAAGGCCCGTGCTTCAGCTCGCCGGCAGGGTACGCTTCGGCGTGGATATAGCTGATTTCCTTCAGTTTGAGCGCGCCCTCCAGGGCAATCGGGTAATGCATGCCGCGGCCCAGGAACAGGGCCTTTTCCTTGCTGGCAAAGCGTTCGGCCCAGCCGATGATCTGCGGCTCCAGCGCCAGCACGGCGCCAATGGCCACAGGCAGGTGGCGCAGGTTCTTGAGCAGCTGCTCTTCCATGGCGTCGGTGCTGCGGCCCTTGACCTGAGCAAGGGCCAGGGTCAGCAGACACAGAGCCGTGAGCTGGGTGGTGAAGGCCTTGGTGGAAGCCACCCCGATCTCGACCCCTGCGCGCGTGATGTAATGCAGTTTGCACTCACGCACCATGGCACTGGTGGCCACGTTGCAGATGGTCAGGGTGTTCTCCATGCCCATGCTGCGGGCATGTTTGAGCGCGGCCAGCGTGTCGGCGGTTTCGCCGGACTGCGAAATGGTCACCACCAGGGTGCGCGGATCGGGCACGCTGTCGCGGTAGCGGTACTCGCTGGCGATCTCGACATTCACCGGCACCTTCGCAAGGGATTCGATCCAGTAACGTGCGGTGAGGCCGGCGTAGTAGCTGGTACCGCAAGCCAGAATCAGCACTCGATCGATCTCTTTGAAGATCTTGTACGCGCCGTCGCCGAACAATTCGGGAGTAATGGTTTCGATGTCCTGCAGCGTGTCGGCCACCGCGCGGGGCTGCTCGAAGATTTCCTTCTGCATGTAGTGCCGGTACGGGCCCAGGTCGGCCGCAGCGGTGTGCAGGTGCACGGTGTGCACTTTATGCTCGACCGGACGCCCTTCGGCGTCGACCACCCACACGCGCGACAGCTGCAAATCTACGACATCGCCGTCTTCCAGGTAAATGATCTGATCGGTAGTGCCGGCGAGCGCCAGGGCATCGGAAGCCAGGAAGTTCTCGCCGTCGCCCAGGCCAACCACCAGAGGTGACCCCTGGCGCGCGCCCACCACCCGGTGAGGCTCGTCGCGGCAGAACACGGCAATGGCGTAAGCACCTTCCAGGCGTCGCACGGCCTGCTGCAGCGCTTCGAAAAGGTCGCCGTTGTACAGATGATCGACCAGATGCGCGATCACTTCGGTATCGGTCTGGCTCTCGAACACGTAGCCAACGTCGGTGAGTTCGGCGCGCAGCTGATCGTGGTTCTCGATAATGCCGTTGTGTACTAGGGCAATGCGGGGGCTGCCGCCCTTGCCGGAAAAGTGTGGGTGCGCGTTGTGGGTGGCCGGTGCGCCGTGCGTGGCCCAACGGGTATGAGCGATGCCGGTGAAGCCCGCGATGCCTTCGGCCTTGACCTGATCCACCAGCTCGGCCACGCGCTGCGTGCTGCGTGCGCGCTTCAGGCCGCCGTCGGCGTGGATCGCGACACCGCAGGAGTCATAGCCGCGGTACTCGAGCCGCTTGAGGCCCTCCAGCAAGATGGGGGTGATATCACGTTGCCCGACAGCGCCAACAATTCCGCACATATCGATCTCTCCGGTCGAAAAAGAATGGGATGCGATGCATTGTGAGCTGCGGGGAAAGAAATTTGTTTTCTATTTCAATACGAAATCGAAACGATTAGTCATCCAAGATCAATTATGATCTTTTTATTCGTACAGATACACTATTAGAAATTTTATTCCGCTCACACAATGTCACCCGCCTCAAATTTTGCACACACCCTCGACGAAC
>JAEZGR010000113.1 GCA_023437255.1 Pseudomonadota bacterium
GCGGCGTTCAGGGCAAGAATATTGGTCTGGAACGCGATGCCGTCGATGATGCCCACGATGTCGCCGATATGAGCCGACATCTCCCGTATCGTTGCCATGGTTTCCACAAACTGCCGCACGGCCACGCCGCCGCGTTGTGCCACGGCGGTGGCCTGCTCTGTCAGTTCGTTCGCTGTTCGCGCATTCTCGGAGTTCTGGCGAACGGTGCTGGTCAGCTGTTCCATGGAAGCGGCTGTTTCCACCAGCGCCGCCGCATCGGTGGAGGTGCGCTCAGACAGATCATGATTGCCGCTGGCAATCTGGCTCGACGCCGTGGCGATGTTTTCGGTTGCACTGCGCACGTGCGAAACAATGCCGATCAGGCTGCTGTTCATCTGCCCCAATGCACCCAGCAGCTGCTGGATCTCGTCGGTGCCGTTCACCTCGATGCGGCCGGTCAGGTCGCCCTTGGCCACGGTCTGCGCCAAGTGCAGTGAAGTGTGCAATGCGTTCACCACATTGCGGTTGATGATCATCGATAGCCAGAACGCCAGCAGCGTCATGGCGCCCAGACCGATCAGGATCAGAACCAGCTGCGTCTGTGCGGCGGCTGCCCGTTCTTCGAGCAACGTACCGGTCACTGCGGCACTGCGCTCGGCCAGTTTGAACTGGGCGTCGATGGCGGGCGTCATGGCCTGGAAGTATTCGGCCGACGGATGGCTGAGCGTGGGGGCGGCAACGATCGCGCGTTGTACCAGATCGAGGGCCTCGCGTGTGGACCGCTCCGCTGCGCGGGCGTCGGCGGCCAGCGCGTCTGCTGCTGCCGTGCTGTAGCGCTGGGCATTGGCCAGGGCCTCGGTCCATGAACCCAGCTTGTCATGGGCAAGCGCCGCAAGCGAGGCGATGTTGCGGCGTTCGGCGTCGCTCGCCTGGCCACGGGCCAGCATGCCTGCGCCGGCGCCGCGGGCCTGGCCCAGCATTTCGGTGAGTTGGGGCAGGCTGCCGAAGAGGCCCTTGATCAGGTGATGAGTGTCGGGGTTGGCGTCGAGGTCGAGACCGGTGCGAGACACCATGTCGCGCAGCAACTGCATCTGGGCATTGATGATGGCGGTGTAGGTGGAAAAGCTCTCGGGTGCCGGAACGGAACGGGATTGCACGTTGGCCGCCAGGTCATCGGAGCGACGCTGCAGCGCCTGCAGCTGCTCGACGATGTCGGCTTCGACCCCTGCATCACGCATGCTTGATTCGGTGCGTCCGTAGGCTGCCTGCAGGGCGCCACGTGCGTTGTTGAGGTTGCCGGCGACCTGAGTGTTGCCACTCAGGAATGTGTTGGACAATCCGCGCACCTGCTGCGTCAGGCGGATGATCTCCAGCGCGTCGCGGGCAGGAGCAAGTTGGGCCGATGAGGCCGTTGCCTGGCGGGCGATCTGGGCCTTTTCGATGATGACAAGGCTGGTGGGGATCGCCACCACGAGCGCGGCGATGATGCCTACGAGCAGATATTTATGCGTCAGCTTGAGGCGGTTAAGCAGATTCTGCATGTCAGGGTTTCCGTACCGATTTCAGATAGATACATCTTCGATCGCCAAGTATAGGGTTAACCCTTATTCTATGTCTGCCGTGGACGCCGTTGCACTTGACTTAAATGAAACTTCTATGAAAAGAGGGTCGCTTCGTTGTTGTAAGGCGACGCCGGCCGTCGCCTTCTGCCTTAGTCGCCTGCGCTCACGCGCAGTGCCAGTCAACCTGCATCGCGTGGAATACGCCCCGGCACCAGGTGCACCGGATCATTGAAACCATGCATGGCGTGGTAGCCGGGCCTCACCAGCCCGTCGACGAAGGCTTCGTCTTCGGCGTTGAGCTTGAGCTCAAGCGCGCGCAGGTAGCCGCGCCACTGGTCAAAGGTGCGGGGGCCGGCAATGGCGGAAGTGATGAGCTTGCTGCCGATGACCCAGGCCAGGGCGAAATCGGCGGGCGTGAATCCGCGTGCTTCGGCCCGTACGCGCACGGCATTGGCAACGTCCAGTGACTCGGGGCGCCACTCGGTGTCGAGAATCCGGGGGTCACCGCGCGCCACTCGCGAGTCGGCGGGAACGTCGTCGATGCTGCGATATTTGCCGGTGAGCACGCCACGCGCCAGGGGGCTGTACGAAATGGCACCCATTCCGTATTCATGCGCCGCGGGCAGCTGTTCCTGCTCGGCCAGACGATTCACGACGCTGTACACGGGCTGAATCACCGCCGGTGCGGCCACACCCAGCTGCTGCGCCATGCGAACCGCCTCGGCGATCCGCCAGCCGCGGAAGTTCGACAGGCCGTAATAGCGGATCTTGCCCTGCTGCATCAGGTCGCCCAGGGCGCGGATCGGCTCTTCGAGCGACTGACCGGGAAAATCGCGGTGCAGATACACGATGTCGAGGTAGTCGGTGCCCAGGCGGCGCAGGCTCGACTCCACGCCTTGCACCACCCATTTGCGCGAGAACCCGATGTTGTTGGGGCCCTCGCCCAGTCGGTTCGCGACCTTGCTGGCGAGCACCCAGTAATCGCGACCTTGCGCAAGCGCCTTGGCCACCACCGTTTCGGTGACGCCCTTGTTGTACACGTCTGCGGTGTCGAGTGAGTTGATGCCCATTTCGCGGGCATCTTGAATGATGCGCAGGGATTCGGCCTCGTCAGTGGCGCCGCCGAACATCATGGTGCCGAGCGTGAGCGGCGAGATGCGCAGGGGGCTGCGGCCAAGCGCGCGATATTCCATTTGTTGTCTCCGTTGGTGTTGCAATCAAATCGAGAATAGCACCGGCGCCCGGTGCTTTAACTTTTTCAAGGTCATGTCGGGCGCTGAGCGCCAGGTACCGGGACGTTGAGCGGAATGGTGACCGGACCGTCGTTGATCAGATGCACCTGCATGTTGGCGCCAAACTCGCCGGCGCCGATAACGGGGTGCAGCGCGCGAGCCTGCGCCAGCAGATATTCATACAGCGCGCGTCCTTGTTCGGGTGCGGCTGCCCGACTGAAACCAGGGCGATTTCCCTTGCGGGTGTCGGCCGCCAGTGTGAACTGGCTCACGATCAGCAGACCGCCGCTCACGTCCTGAACACTGCGGTTCATGCGGCCCTCCTC
>JAEZGR010000119.1 GCA_023437255.1 Pseudomonadota bacterium
ATCGTCGGGGAACTCGATGGCGAAGAGTTCGCCCTCGCGACCGGTGACGGTTGCGACAAAGGCCTCTTCCGCCAGGATCAGCGGCGTGCCGGGTCGTGGCGACTTGCGTGCCTTCACATGGGCCAATGCAGTGCGCGGGCCGGTGATGCGTTCGACCAATACCTCGATACGGCCGCCGCTTTCCTTGCGGCCCAGCAGGCGGGCCTTGATGACCCGCGTGTCGTTGAACACGAGCAGGTCGCCGCTGCGCAGCAGCTGGGGCAGATCGGTGAAGACTCGATCGTGCAGGGCGCTGTTGGCATCGAGATGCAGCAGCCGGCTGCCGCTGCGCTGGCCGGCGGGCGTCTGGGCGATGAGTTCGGGAGGCAGTTCGTAGTCGAACTGAGAAAGTTGCAGGTCGGGGTTCACGGGCACTCGGATTGGCCCGCCGCAGGGCGGGCATGGAAGGCGTCGACCCGTATTTTAAGCGGTGCGTGTGAAATGCATGGTCAGCGGCCCCGACCATTGGTTATGCTGGCGTTTTTGTGCGTCCGTTTTCTGCCTGTGTTGTCATTCATGTCCATCAAGATTTCAGGCGCCGGCGTGCTTCGCGCCGTTCAACGATGCGCCGCCGGTATTGTGCTCCTGTGCGGGGCGCTGGCTGTGCCGCCCGTGGCGGCCCAGGCGCTGCAGGCGCTCCCGCCCGAGCTTCAGCAAGCCTGGCGTGCCACCAAGTTGCCCGATGCCTCGCTCTCGTTGGTCGCCCAGGAACTGGGCGGCCCGCGGCTCGTCAGCGTGGCCACCAGCACGCCGCGCAACCCGGCTTCGGTCATGAAGATGGTCACCACCTGGGCGGCGCTCTCGGGACTCGGGCCCGACTACAGCTGGCGCACGGCGTTCTATGCCCGACCGGGTGCCACCATCGATGCCGAAGGCACGCTTTCCGGTCCGCTGTATCTCAAAGCCGGCGGCGATCCGCTCCTCACCACTCATGAGCTCTGGTCGCTGCTGCGTGAGCTGCGGCTGCGGGGGGTGAAAAATATTTCGGAGCTGGTGGTCGACCGGGGGCGTTTCGGCAATGTGGCGCTGGACCCGGGTGCCTTCGATGGCGCCGCCGATCGCCCGTACAACGCGAGCCCCGACGCCATGATGGTCGGGCTGGGTACGGTGCGCCTGATCTTCATGCCCGATGAGGCCTCGCGTCAGTGGGTGCCCATCGTCGACCCCCCCGTGCGCGGGGTGCGTGTACAGGGGCGACCTGAATGGAGTGCCGCCCGCTGCCCCGGTCCTCCTGCGGTCAGCACGCAGGTGCGCCGTGTCGGTACCGACACGGTCATCGAAGTGGCCGGCACGGTGGCGGGCTCCTGCGGGGAATTTTCCCTTTACCGCCTGGCACAGGCGCAGCCGCAGCACTTCGATGCGCTGTTCCGCATGCTGTGGCAGGAACTGGGCGGCACGCTGGCGCGCGGCATTACCAGCGGCGCGGTACCCGCCAATGCCCGGCTGCTCGCATGGCACGATTCCGAAACCCTGGCCGACACGATCCGCCTGATCAACAAGCAGAGCAACAACGTCATGGCGCGCATGTTGTTGCTCACGTTGGGTGCCGAACAGCGTAGCGCCGGCGCGACGCCTGCCACGGGTGCCGCCGCGGCGCTGGATGTTTTGCGCGAGCAGGGTATCGATGTGCGCGGCTGGGTGATCGAGAACGGTTCGGGGCTTTCGCGCAATGAAAGGGTCACGGCCGAAGGGCTGGCGGGCCTGCTGCAGGCGGCTTGGCAGTCGCCGCTCATGCCGGAGTTCATGTCATCGCTCGCGATCTCCGGGGTCGACGGCACGCTCAAGCGGCGGCTGCGTTCCGACGAGACACGTGGCATGGCGCATCTGAAGACAGGCACCTTGCGCGATGCGCGTGCCTTGGCGGGCTATGTCCTGGGTGCGAGCGGCCGGCGTTATGCCCTGGTGGTGATGATCAACGACGATCGCGCGGCCGGTGCCGGCAAATTCTTCGAGACCGTCGTGGAGTGGCTGGCCAAGCGCTGACTGAACGCACGGCTTTGTGGCGGGCCGGGCCCGCGTCGGGGCATAATGCTGGCGATAACGTCATATCTCAGCAGGAAGCTACCGATGCCCGTTCATGAAATCCGCCATCCCCTCATCCGGCACAAGCTGGGCCTGATGCGCAGGGCCGACCTCAGCACCAAGAATTTCCGCGAGATGTCTCAGGAAATCGCTTCGTTGCTGACCTACGAGGCCTCCAAGGACCTGCCGCTCGAGCCCGATACTGCCCAGGGCTGGTGCGGTTCGGTCGATATTGAAAAGATCGCGGGCAAGAAGGTCACGGTCGTCCCCATCCTGCGCGCGGGCATCGGCATGCTCGAAGGGGTGCTCAATCTGATTCCCGGTGCCAAGGTCAGTGCGGTGGGCATCGCCCGCAACGAAGAAACGCTTGAAGCGCAGCCCTATCTCGAGCGGCTGGTGGGTCAGCTCGAACAGCGCCTGGCGCTCATTGTTGACCCCATGCTTGCCACCGGGGGTTCCATGGTGGCGACCATCGATCTGCTGAAGAAGGCAGGTTGCCGAAATGTGCGCGCCCTGGTGCTCGTGGCGGCACCCGAAGGCATCGCCGCCGTTGAAAAACATCATCCCGACGTCCATATTTATACGGCATCCATCGACAGTCATCTCGATGAGCATGGGTATATCGTGCCGGGTCTGGGCGACGCGGGCGACCGAATATTTGGCACACGTCAAAAAGACGCCTGAGCGGCCTGTACGGCGCGCGGCGTTTCGGCGTATTGTGTCATTGCGGGTACGGGGCTTGCAGATCCCTCCCGGCCGTTCCCGTGCAGAACACTCAACAAGGAGCATTGCAATGAACGAAAAAGATATCCGCGCCAAAGAAGAAGAATTCGTCGAACAGATCAAGCACAGCCTCGATGAGGCCGAACGCATGTTGCAGCAGGCCGCCGAGGCCACCGGCGAGAAGGCCGAAGAGCTGCGTGACAGCGCCATGCGTTCGCTGCGTCGCACGCGCGAACATCTGTATTCCACCCAAGATGAACTGATCGCCCAGGGCCGTCGCGCCATGCGCGCCCCCGCCGCCTACGTTGACGACAATCCATGGCGCGCCATTGGCATGGCCGGGTTGGTGGGCGTGCTGGTCGGCGCACTGATCTGCCGCCGCTGAGGCGGGCCGCCGCATGGCGCTACGCGAATCTGTAGGCGGCCTTGCCGCCACGTTTCTCTCGATTCTGCGCACCCGCTTCGAGCTGCTGACGCTCGAGGCGGACGAGCAGAAGTCCCGTATTCTCGTGCTGCTGGGGCTGGCGGCAGGCGCTGTGCTGTGTCTGGTGCTGGCCGTGCTCGTGTTCACGGTAACGGTCGCGGTCTATTTCTGGCCGACCGAAGACCGTTACGTCGCGCTCAGCATCCTCGCCTTCATCTATTTTGCAATCGGTGTGGGTTTGGTGGTGGCCATACGCAGCCGGCTTGTGAACGGTCCGCCGCCATTTGCCGCCACGCTCGATGAACTGCGGCGCGACATCGAACTCGTCAACCGACTCAAGCAGCCGCCGTCGGCGCCCGTGCCGCCGGAATGGATGCCACCACCGGGAGACCGCTCATGAACGCGCCCCGGCAACGATTGACCCATCGCGATCGCGCCATACGCATCGAGCTGCTGCGGGCGCGCGCTGCCATCGAGCGTCAGGGGCTGGCGCACGGCGTGGCAGATGTTCGTGAGTCACTCACACCGCGCAATCTGCTCGAGTCCTTCCTGCCTCGTTCGCGGCGCAGGGCGGCCTCATCGGGGCTGCTGCTGCAGATGCTGAATCTGACGCGCAGTTATCCCATGGTGCTGTCGCTCGGGTCGGCGGTGCTGTCGACGGTGGCGCGGCGCCGCATGCGCCTGTGGAAACTGGCAGGCGGGGCCGCACTGGCCTGGCTGCTCGCCCGCAACCGGCGCGACTGAACGCAGCTGGGGCTTCAGAGCCCCAGCTCGCCCCACATGGCATCGACGCGGGCGCGCACGGAGTCATCCATGCGAATGGGCCGGCCCCATTCGCGGTCGGTTTCGCCCGGCCACTTGTTGGTGGCGTCCATGCCCATCTTGCCGCCCAGGCCCGAAACGGGCGAGGCGAAATCCAGGTAATCAATGGGCGTGTTTTCGACCAGCACCGTGTCGCGCACCGGATCCATGCGCGTGGTCATGGCCCACACCACTTCCTTCCAGTCACGAATATCCACGTCGTCGTCGACCACGATGATGAACTTTGTGTACATGAACTGGCGCAAGATGCTCCAGATGCCGAACAGAACCCGTTTCGCATGGCCGGGGTATTGCTTGCGCATCGACACGACCGCCAGGCGGTAGCTGCAGCCTTCGGGCGGCAGGTAGAAGTCGGTGATCTCGGGCAACTGGCGACGCAAAAGGGGAACGAACACTTCGTTCAGTGCGACGCCCAGCACCGCCGGCTCGTCGGGCGGTTTGCCGGTGTAGGTGCTGTGGTAGAGCGGATTGCGACGCATGGTGATGCGGTCGACCGTGAAGACGGGAAACCAGTCTTGCTCGTTGTAGTAACCGGTGTGATCGCCATAGGGCCCTTCGAGGGCCATCTCGTAGTCCCCGCGGGGGGGTGGCGGCGCTCCTTCGGGCACCACGGCTGCGGCCGCACGTGGGTCGGAGGCCGGCAGGATATGCCCTTCGAGCACGATTTCGGCGTAGGCCGGTACCGACAGATCGCTGCCCAGCGCATTGGCGACCTCGGTGCGCGACCCGCGCAAGAGACCGGCAAACTGATACTCGGACAGACTGTCGGGTACGGGGGTCACCGCGGCCAGAATCGTGGCCGGGTCGGTACCCAGCGCGACTGCGATCGGGAAGGGCTGGCCGGGATTCGCAAGGCAGTGATCGCGGAAGTCGAGCGCTCCGCCGCGGTGCGACAGCCATCGCATGATCAGCTTGTTGCGGCCGATCAGCTGCTGTCGGTAGATGCCCAGGTTCTGACGTCGCGCACGCGGGCCGCGAGTGATCACCAGTCCCCAGGTCAACAGCGGGGCCGCGTCTTCGGGCCAGCAGTGCTGAAGCGGAATATCGGCCAGGTTGACGTCGTCGTCCTCGAGCACGATATCGTGACAGGGCGCGCCCCGCACCCGTTTGGGGCTCATGTCCCACAGCGCGGACTTGAGCGTGCTCACCGTGCCGATGGCTTCGCGCAGATTGCGCGGCGCTTCAGGCTCGCGCAGGCTGGCCAGCAGTTCGCCGATATCGCGCAGCGCCGAGACCTCGTCGGCCCCCATGCCCCAGGCCACACGCCTGGGCGTGCCGAACAGATTGGCCAGCACAGGCATCTTTGCGGGGCGGCCTTCATGTTGCGCGTTTTCAAACAGCAGCGCCGGCCCGCCATTGCGCAGGACACGGTCGCTGATCTCGGTCATTTCCAGTCGCGTCGACACTGGATGCGCGATGCGCTTCAGTTCGTCCTGCGACTCGAGTTGCCGGATGAAATCTCTGAGGTCACGGTATTTCACGGGCGCGAAGAATTCCGGTTACAGTCGGGAGATCAGGAAGGTTAACATTCCGAGGGATTGATTTCAGGGGGAACCCATGCCGCATACGCTGAGGGTGCTGGGCTACCGCATTGCCGAGCTGCTGAACGTCGGTGCCGCTTACCTGGGAATCGCCGTGCTGGTCACGCTCACCATGGTGTTCTCGGTGGCGCCTCTGCGTGCGCAGGTCACGCAGATTCACTATGCGCTGCTCAACACCCTGCGCCCGGCCAGCGTCGACAACGTGCTCTACGCTATGCTCGCGTCGGGCGACGACGACAACCGTGCCGTGCTTGAAAGCCTGCTGGGCATTGCGGCCCTGCCATCGGTCGATGCCTCGCGCCCCGAAGGGGCCGACGCGCGCACCAATGCCGCTGCAGAGGCAATGGCCGACACCATCAACTTTGCGCGGCTCCTGCGCATTTCCATCGAGGAAGGCGGCGTCGAGGGCATCACGCCTGCGCAGGAGCGTGCCCTGCGCAGCTATCTGGCGCGCAAATACCGCATTGCCTCCAGCGTGGCGGGCGCGCTCATCAGCACCGCTTTCATCGTCGCCAAGGAAATGGACCTCGACCCGCAGCTGATTCTGGCAGTCATCGCCATTGAATCACGCTACAACCCTTATGCCGAAAGCCATGTGGGGGCTCAGGGGCTCATGCAGGTCATGACCCGGGTCCATAATGACAAGTTCACCGAGTTCACCGACGGGG
>JAEZGR010000128.1 GCA_023437255.1 Pseudomonadota bacterium
CTTGGTAGGCAGTACTGGATTCGAACCAGCGACCTCTACGATGTCAACGTAGCGCTCTAACCAACTGAGCTAACCGCCTGTAAGGAAGAACAGAATTATATGGGTGGTAATTCTGTTTGTCAAACGCCTTGAAAGACCTTTCGTTCGACTTCCGCTGCCGCCAAGCCGTTTCGGGCTTTTTCGCAACAGAGAGGACGCAAATAATAGCCGAAATCGCAGAAGCGTGCAGATGGGTCGTGTGCCGACGGTTCCGGGTGTTACACTAACGCAACGAAAACACTCATAGACTCTGGCTGGCAAAAATGCATCTCACGCGAACTACGACACCCACGCAGTAATCGTCGCCGCGTCTGTCTGCCATTCAGTTTTATCGAGTACTCATTGCAAACGCGGCTGTAGGCCGCGTTTCGTCTTTTCAGGACACTTATGGTTCAGATTACACTGCCCGACGGCTCGCAACGCGAATTCCCGGGCCCCGTTTCTGTGAACGAAGTCGCGCAATCCATCGGTGCCGGCCTGGCCAAGGCCGCGCTTGCCGGGCGCGTTACCGTCAATGGCGGGGAACCGCGCCTTGTGGACACCAGCCACGTCATCGACACCGATGCGCAGCTGTCGATCATCACCGCCAAAGATCCCGATGGACTCGATCTCATCAGGCACTCCACGGCCCACTTGCTGGCCTACGCGGTCAAGGAGCTCTTTCCCGAAGCGCAGGTCACCATCGGGCCCGTGATCGAGAACGGCTTTTACTACGATTTCTCGTACAAGCGCCCGTTTACGCCCGAAGATCTCGAGCTCATCGAAAAGAAGATGGCCGAGCTGGCAAAGCGCAACGAGACGGTGGTGCGCGAAGAATGGAACCGCGACAAGGCAGTGGAATTCTTCCGCAGTATCGGTGAGCACTACAAGGCTGAAATCATTGCCTCGATTCCGGCCGAAGAAGGCATCTCGCTGTACCGCGAGGGCAACTTCATTGACTTGTGTCGCGGTCCGCATGTGCCTTCCACGGGGCATCTCAAAGTGTTCAAGCTGATGAGCGTGGCCGGTGCATACTGGCGTGGGGACAGCAACAACGAGATGCTGCAGCGGATCTACGGTACCGCCTGGGCAACCAAGGAAGAACAGGCTGCCTACCTCAACATGATCGAGGAGGCCGAGAAGCGCGATCATCGTCGCCTTGGCCGTGAGCTGGACCTTTTCCACATGCAGGAAGAGGCGCCGGGTCTGATCTTCTGGCACCCCAAGGGCTGGACCATCTGGCAGCAGGTCGAGCAGTACATGCGCGCCGTGTACCGCGACAACGGCTATCAGGAAATCAAGGCCCCGCAGATTCTCGACCTTTCGCTCTGGAAGAAGACCGGCCACTGGGACAACTACGCCGAGAATATTTTCACGACCGAGTCCGAGAATCGGCTCTATGGCCTGAAGCCCATGAACTGCCCCGGCCATGTGCAGATCTTCAACGCCGGCCTGCACTCGTACCGCGAGCTGCCGATCCGCTACGGCGAGTTCGGCCAGTGTCACCGCAACGAGCCCTCGGGCTCGCTGCATGGCATGATGCGCGTGCGCGGCTTCACGCAAGATGATGGCCATATCTTCTGTACCGAAGACCAGCTGCAAGACGAGTGCGCGGCCTTCACGGCTTTGCTGCAAAAGGTTTACGCAGATTTTGGCTTCACCAATATTCTGTACAAGGTCGCTACCCGGCCGGAAAAGCGCATTGGCTCAGACGAAGTCTGGGACAAGGCGGAAGAGGCGCTCATGGAAAGCCTGCGACGTACTGGCTGTGAGTACGAGGTGTCGCCGGGTGAGGGCGCCTTCTATGGTCCGAAGATCGAATACACACTGAAGGATGCGATCGGGCGCCACTGGCAGTGCGGCACGATTCAGGTCGACTTCTCGATGCCGGCCCGTCTGGGTGCCGAGTATGTCGACGCCAATGACCAGCGCCGCACGCCGGTCATGTTGCACCGCGCAATCCTGGGTTCCTTCGAGCGCTTCATCGGCATGCTTATCGAGAACCACGCTGGCGCCTTGCCTGCCTGGCTGGCGCCGCAGCATGCCGTGGTGTGCTGCATTTCCGAGCCCTCGGCCGATCACGCGCGAGAAGTGGCTCTAGGCCTGAAAAAACAAGGCTTTAGGGTCGAGGCAGATTTGCGCAGCGAAAAAATCACTCGTAAAATTCGGGAGCACAGCATGCAGAAGCTCCCGTACATCCTCGTGGTGGGCGAAAAAGAACGCGATAACGGCCTGGTGGCCGTTCGGGCACGGGGTGGCGCCGATCTCGGCACCATGTCCGTCGAACAGTTCAGCGAGCGCCTGCAGCACGACATAACTACCCGGGCCTGAGGGCGCATTGACCGCCGGGGCCCGACCGATCGACCGTTTTAGGAGTTTTAGATATCGCAACCGATAAAGCACATCGCATCAATGGTGAAATCCGAGTTCCCGAGGTGCGACTCATTGGAATAGATGGGGAACAGCTGGGCGTCGTTCGCACGTCCGAGGCCATGCAGCTTGCCGAGCAGCACGAAGTCGATCTCGTCGAGATCGCTCCCAATGCTGTACCGCCGGTCTGCAAACTGATGGATTACGGCAAGTTCAAGTACCAGGAGCAGAAACGTCTCCAGGAAGCTCGGGCCAAGCAGAAGACGATCCAGGTCAAGGAAGTCAAGTTCCGCCCCGGTACCGATGAGGGCGACTATCAGGTGAAGCTGCGTAATCTCAAGCGCTTCCTTGAAGACGGCGACAAGGCCAAGGTCACTCTGCGCTTCAGGGGCCGCGAAATGGCTCACCAGGAACTCGGAATGCGGGTGCTCGAGCGTGTTCGCGACGACCTTGGCGAGCTCTGCCAGGTCGAGGCCATGCCCAAGCTCGAAGGCCGCCAGATGGTCATGGTGCTTGCGCCGCGCAAGAAGGCGGTCAAGCCCGGCGAAGCAACCGCCTGACCTTCTTTTCCCGTCAATAGCCACTCACCCGCCGCAGTTGTTCGCGGCGGGTGGTACTACAGGTGTGCCATGCACGTACTCTTCATCATTGATACGCTGCCTTCACTGAAGGCCTACAAGGATTCTTCAGTTGCGATGATGCGTGCATTGGCCCGGCGGGGGCATCAGCTCAGCGTTGCCTACCAACCCGATCTTTACATCGACGAGGGCGTGGTCAAGGCGGTGGCCTTGCCGATCGAACTGATCGAAGGCGCAGACCTGCACGAGCACGCGTGGTGGCGCGAAACCGGTACGGCTTCGGAAACGGCGCTGGCTGAATTCAACGCCGTCGTGATGCGCAAGGATCCTCCATTCGACATGGAGTATGTTTACGCCGCGCATCTGCTCGAATATGCCGAGGCGCAGGGCGCACGGGTGTTCAATTCAGGTGCGGCCATCCGCAACCACCCCGAGAAGCTCGCCATTACCGAGTTTCCTGAATTCACTGCGCCGACCGTGGTCACACGCGACATGACCCGGTTGCGCGAGTTCCACAAGCGTTACGGCGAGGTCGTGGTCAAGCCGCTCGACGGTATGGGTGGCACGGGCGTTTTTGTGCTCAAGCCGCAAGAGCACAATACCGGCAGCATTCTCGAAATGCTCACCGACAACGGCACGCGCACCATCATGGCCCAGCGCTACATTCCCGAAATCGTCAATGGCGACAAGCGCATCCTGTTGATCGGGGGCGAACCGGTTCCATTTTCGCTCGCCCGAATCCCGCTCGCCGGTGAAACGCGCGGCAATCTGGCCGCGGGCGGTCGTGGGGTTGCCCAGCCGCTCACCGAGCGCGATCGCGAGATCGCCGGGCGCGTGGCTGAACGTCTCGCCGGCAGGGGCCTGCTGGTGGTCGGCCTCGACGTCATTGGCGACTATCTCACCGAAGTCAACGTTACAAGCCCGACCTGTTTCGTCGAGATTACCGAACAGACGGGCTTCGACGTCGGCGATCGTTTTGCACAGGCGCTGGAACAGGCTGTGGGTGGCTGATGGCCCGCATCGTTCTCGTCATGCACGAACCGCTGGGCCGCGCCTTTGCAGAATGCGCGGCGCACGTGCTGGGGCGTGATCCTCAGCTCACCGTGTTCGATGTGGTGGCCGACGAGAACCCCGAGGCGGCGACCGACCGGCTCTCTCGGGTGCTCGATACCGCGCGCGGCAGCACCATATTGGTGTTGTCAGACATCTTCGGCGCCACGCCCTTCAATATTGCCCGCAAGGCGCTCGCGCGCCTGGCGGAGCAGGGCGGCCAGGGCCACCTGGTGACCGGAACGAATCTGTGCATGGTGCTCAAGGCACTTACCGAAAACCAGGACGACCCCGAGAAGTTCAGCGAAACCATACGGCGCGCGGCCGTGCGTGGCATCGTCGATGCCGACTCCCTCGTCTGAGCCGCCCGCGGACGTTCGCGTACAAGACCGGATCCTTTCCTATACGACCATGCCTTCCATCGATATCGTCATCACCAACAAGCTCGGGCTGCATGCCCGCGCCGCTGCAAAGCTGACACAGACCGCAGGGCGCTTTCAGTCAGAGGTGTATATTGCTCGCGGCCCGCAGCGGGTGAACGCCAAGAGCATCATGGGCGTCATGATGCTGGCAGCCGGCCTCGGCGTTACCGTGACGGTCGATGCAGAGGGTCCTGACGCGGATGCCGCCCTCGAGGAAATCCGGCGTCTGTTTGAGAACAAGTTCGGCGAACAGGAATAGGCTGGCGTCTTTCTGTTTTTTTCCGTGATTGGTATCGCAAGCCAGCCGCGCCAACGAATATGGCCCGTCTCCCATGACCACAGCTTCAGAAACTAATTGTGCCGGGTATTCCGCCATGGTCAGCCTGCAGGGCCTGGGCGTTGTAAAAGGCTACGCCATCGGACGTGCCGCGATCATGAGTGCGGCAGCGCTCGAGGTGGCGCACTACCGCATTCTTGACGAAGACGTAGAGCCTGAATGCGAGCGTCTCGAGAAGGCCGTGGCGCAGGCCGCTGTCGATCTGCAGGTGCTCATCGAGACCCTGCCCGCCGATGCGCCGCGCGAAGTGGAACCCTTGCTCAATGTGCATCGGTTGCTGCTGGAAGACCCGATGCTTTGCCGGCAGGCCTGCGAGTTCATCCGCGAGCGCCATTACAACGCCGAGTGGGCGCTGACAACCCAGGGCCAGATCCTGGTGGAGCAGTTCAGCGCCATGGAAGATGAGTACCTTCGCGAACGCAGCGCAGATATCCGGCAGGTGATCGAGCGCGTGCTGCGCGTACTCTCGGGCAGCACGAGTCTGCTCACGAATATGGAAAGCGTGGTCGACTCGGACGATCCGCTGATCGTCGTTGCCCGCGACATCTCGCCCGCCGACATGATGCGCCTCAAGGGCGCGCGCTTCGGGGCCTTTCTGACCGATCTGGGTGGGCCGACATCACACACCGCTATCGTGGCCCGTAGCATGAACGTTCCCGCCGTCGTGGGGCTCGGGCATGTCAGGGCGATGGTGCGCGACGGCGACATGCTGATCGCCGATGGCGCCACGGGTGTGGTGCTTGTGAATCCCTCTGAGCGCGTGCTGGCCGAGTACCGCGAGCGCCAGGCCGCCTTTTTGCGCGAACGTGAAGAGCTGGCGAGCCTGCGTCACGCACCTGCGGTCACGCTCGACGGCATCGAGGTCTGCCTGGAAGCGAACATCGAAATGCCGGAAGAGGCGGCCATGGCGCTGGAAGCCGGCGCCGAGGGCATCGGCCTGTTCCGTAGCGAGTTTCTCTTCATGGGGCGCAGCGATCTGCCCAGCGAAGAAGAGCAGTATCTGGCGTATTCGTCGGTGGTGAAGACCATGGCGGGCAGGCCCGTCACGATCCGTACGCTCGATATCGGCTCCGACAAGACGCTGGACGGCGAGATCACCGTGGCGACGAATCCGGCGCTGGGGCAGCGGGCGATCCGATACTGCCTGGCGCGCCCTGAGCTGTTTGCCACGCAGCTGCGCGCGTTGCTGCGCGCCGCCGTGCATGGTCATGTGCGCATTCTTATCCCCATGATTTCGCATCTGCATGAGGTGCGGGCGGTGAAGCAGGCTATTGAAGGCGCTGCGCGCGAGCTCGAGGCGCGCAACGTACCGTTTTCGCGTGATTTTTCGGTGGGCGGCATGGTCGAGATTCCGGCCATGGCCATTGCGATCGAGCCCTTTGCCGAAGCGCTGGATTTTCTGTCGATCGGCACCAACGACCTCATTCAATACACGCTGGCGATCGACCGTGGCGACTCCGACGTTTCGGCGCTCTACGATCCGATGCACCCCGCCGTGCTGCGCCTCATTGCCCACACGATCAACGCGGGCGACAAATTCGGCAAGCCGGTCGCGGTCTGCGGAGAGATGGCGGGCGACTCGCGGGTGACTCGCATGTTGCTCGGCCTCGGCCTTCGGATCTTTTCAATGCATCCGCAGCAATTGCTCGACGTGAAAAAGGAAATCCGCAATGCGCATTCAAACGCATTGCGGATGAAAGTTGCGGGGGCCCTGAATCGGGCCGCCCGCATCGATCTTGACGAACTTTCCAGCTGATTCTGAACGACGCTTCCGATCAGTAGTGGTAGGCCGTTTCGCCGTGGCTGTTGATGTCCAGGCCTTCGCGTTCGACGTCGGGCCCGACGCGCAGACCGCACAGTTTGTCGGCAACGAAGTAGGCGATCCAGGCCGCGGCAGCTGACCACGCGATCGTGATCAGAACGCCTTCCAGCTGAATCCAGAGCTGCCAGGGCATGTCGCTCATCGACTCGAAGCCGGGGCCGCCAAGGGCCTGTGCGTTGAATACACCCGTGAGCATGGCACCGACGATACCGCCCACACCGTGAATGCCGAACACGTCGAGGGTGTCATCCGCCTTGAGCATGCGCTTCAGACCATTCACGCCCCACACGCAGGCGGCGCCGGCGGCCATACCGATCAGCAGGGCACCCAGGGGGCCGACCAGGCCAGCGGCAGGCGTCACGCCGACCAGACCCGCAACCGCGCCTGAAGCGGCACCGAGCATCGAGGGGCGGCCCTTGGCCTTCCATTCGACCAGCAGCCAGGCCAGCACGGCACCCGCAGTCGCAATCAGCGTGTTGAAGAATGCCAGGGCAGTCGTCTCGTTTGCACCCAGAGCGGAACCGGCGTTGAAACCGAACCAGCCCACCCACAGCAGTGCCGCGCCGGTCATGGCCATCGGCAGGTTGTGCGGTTGCATGGGTTCACGGCCGTAACCGAGACGCTGTCCGACCACCCAGGCACCCACCAGTCCCGCCACACCGGCGTTGATGTGCACCACGGTACCGCCTGCGAAATCCAGTGCGCCACGTTCGAACAGCCAGCCGCCCGGCGCCCACACCATGTGTGCGATCGGCAGGTAGGCAATGGTCATCCAGATGGCTGTGAAGACCATCACGGCAGAGAATCGAACCCGCTCGGCAAAGCCACCGACAACCAGCGCGCAGGTGATGCCCGCGAAGGTGGCCTGGAAGGCGGCAAAGCTCAGTTCGGGAATGGAGTCGGCCATTTCATAGGTGCCGGCGGCCAGGTCGTACATGCCCGAGAAGAGCACGCGGTCGAAGCCACCGAAGAACGCGTTACCCGAGGTGAACGCGACCGAATAACCGTAAATGAACCAGAGCACGACGGCCAGGGAGAATGTGGCCATGACCTGTATCAGTACGGACAGGACATTCTTGGCACGCACCAGACCGCCGTAGAACAGCGCCAGGCCCGGAACGACCATCAACAGTACCAGCAGGGTCGAGACACTGACCCATGCGAGATCGGCTTTATCCATCTTATATGCTCCTAAATGGGTCAGAGGGCGCTGTCGCCCAGTTCGCCCGTGCGGATACGCACGGCCTGTTCGAGCGGGGTCACGAAGATCTTGCCGTCGCCGATCTTGCCGGTGTGTGCTGCCGAGCAAAGCGCTTCGATCGCCTGTTCCACCAGGTTGTCGGCGACTGCCAGTTCAAGCCGCAGCTTGGGCAGGAAGTCGACGGTGTATTCCGCGCCGCGGTACAGCTCGGTATGACCTTTCTGGCGGCCAAAGCCTTTGACCTCCATGACGGTCATCCCCTGGATGCCGATATCCGAGAGGGCTTCGCGCACCTCGTCGAGCTTGAATGGCTTGATGATTGCCGTGATCAACTTCATGTCGTTCTCCGAGTGAGTCTTGCTACTCGGCAAACGCAACATCCGTGCCAATTTTCTTCGCGGTGATTCCGGGCGTTATTGACCGTTTGGGCAGGGATACCAGCTTGGGCAGCAAAGTTCCATGCACCGTCACGGTGCATGGGGCAACGAATGCGCCCCATGTTGGAGCAGTGTCGCCGTGCGATGTGGTTTTTGTGCCGGGAAATGTAACTTCCATCCGCGTTTACCCGCAGTCTTGTATCGGTGAGCAACGGCGGCGCAGGGGGTGACACGTCAGCTTACATAGCCCGCCGGAGCGCGACGGGTGCGTCGATAGAATCGAATTAAGGGTGAGATGTAACACCCGCCCGATGACCAATCCCGTGGCGGCGCCGTTGGGGCTGCCGCGAACAAAAAAAGAGAGGTAGTTATGGTTAAACGACGCACCCCTTACGCCATCGCTGCGGTGGCGGTATCGCTCGGTCTGCTTGCGGCATGCTCCGATGAGGGCGACAGGACGCCGGAGGCGCCGGCGGAACAAGTGACGCCCGTACCGGCAACCCCGCCGGCAGCCACAGTACCT
>JAEZGR010000159.1 GCA_023437255.1 Pseudomonadota bacterium
TGTACAGCCCGCAGGTGGTGGCGGAAGCCATTCTGCATGCCGCCGAACACCCGGAACGCGACATCTACGTGGGCGGCGCTGCGCGCGCGATTTCCGCGTTCGGGCAGGCAATGCCCGGCCTGGCGGATAAGGTACTCGGACCCAAGATGGACCGTGCCCAGCGCAGCAACCGCCCCGCTTCTGAGCGTGACGACGCATTGTGGCATTCGGGTGAGACAATAGAACGCGGAGGCGCAGCCCGGGTGTGCCGAAACAGCCTGTACACCGATTTCAGTACCCGTTGGAAAGGCGTGGCCTGCGCAGGCCTGGGCGCTGCAGCAGTGCTGGTGGCACTTTCGCATTGCTTGCCTAAGGCTCGGGGAAGGCGCTGACGCGTCGTGGGCGCGACGCGCCGCACTGCCAGCAAGCGGAAAACTGCGGCTCCAGCCATTCGCCGCAGTGATCGCACTGCCAGGCATGCTGCGGCGTTTCGCCCGGCACCGCACGGCCGTCGATGATACGAAGTGCGGCGTCCTGATCGCCGGCATTTTCAAGCCAAATGTCCGGCCCGCATTGGTCGACGGGCAGCTCGCCCGCGCCACCCTGTAAGTAAATACCGCTGAGCCGGCACGGTATCCCGGCCTGCTGCAACAGATTGGCCCAATGCTGTGCCATGAGTAGATCGGGCGCTCGAGTCAGTCTGATCATCGGCCACTACCTTACGGTTACCCAAGTGGTTGCGCACCCTGGTAATCTCCGTGCTTCATTGAGGGCTCTCCGCTGAACATGCACTGCGGCGGTCCTGTACGCATCGAGAGAGTTCCGTGGTCGTCGCATCCATCATATTCCTGTTCACCATCGTTCTGGTCATCTGGCAGCCGCGCGGGCTGAACATCGGTTGGAGCGCTTCGCTAGGCGCGGCCCTGGCTATTGCCCTGGGCACCGTGAACCTTGCGGACATTCCTGTGGTGTGGGGCTTCGTGTGGAATGCCACCGCAACCTTCATCGCCATCATCCTGATCACGCTCATTCTCGATGAAGCAGGACTATTCGAATGGGCGGCCCTGCACGTGACGCGCTGGGGGCGCTCCGAAGGCAAGCGCCTTTTCATGTTGATCGTGATATTGGGCGCACTGGTATCGGCTTTTTTCACAAACGACGGTGCCGCACTGATACTGACGCCGATCGTCATGGCCATGCTGCAGGCATTGCGCTTTCCTCCGGCGGCCGTGCTCGCCTGTGTCATGGCGGCGGGCTTCGTGGCGGATACCGCCAGCCTGCCGCTGGTCGTGTCGAACCTCACCAATATCGTTTCCGCAGACTTCTTCAATATCGGTTTCGGCGAGTACGCGAAGGTGATGGTGCCAGTAAACATTGTGTCGGTGCTGGCCACCCTGGCGGTACTGCGCCTCTATTTTCGCAAGAGCATTCCGGCACAGTACGACATGACTCAGCTCAAGGAGCCGGCGCGCGCCATTCGCGACCCCGCCACGTTCAGCGCAGGCTGGTTCGTGCTGGGGCTGCTGATGGTGAGCTTTCTTACGCTCGAAGACGCCGACATACCGGTGAGTGTGATGGCGGGCGCGGGCGCAGCGCTGCTGCTGGCGGTGGCCGGCTACGGGCGTATCGTCAGTCTGCGCAAGGTCATACGCAATGCGCCCTGGGGCATCGTCATTTTTTCGCTGGGAATGTACCTGGTGGTTTATGGGCTGCGCAACGCGGGGCTCACTAACGTGATCGCCGGCTGGCTCGACGCGATGACCCAGCATGGAATCTGGGTGGCGACGCTGGGCACGGGGCTGCTGGCGGCTGCGCTTTCATCAGTGATGAACAACCTGCCCACCGTGCTGATTGGCGCACTGTCCGTAGACGCCAGCGGTGCAGAAGGTGCCATCCGCGAAGCCATGATCTACGCCAATGTGATCGGCAGCGACCTGGGCCCGAAAATCACACCCATCGGCAGCCTGGCCACCCTCCTCTGGCTACACATCCTGGCCAACAAGGGCGTGAAAATCACCTGGGGCTACTACTTCAGGGTCGGCATCGTGCTCACGCTACCCGTACTGGTGGTTACGCTGTCTGCGCTGGCTCTGTGGCTGTCGATCAGCCACTAGCCACTTGTGTTTCGGCGGCCTCAAACGCCCCGCATTTCGTGACGCAACAAAAAACCCGCCGAACAATGAGTTCATGCGGGTTTTGGGTACTGCATCAGCCGTTTGAAAACGTGCTGATTTGAAATCCTGGTGCCGACGGCGAGACTCGAACTCGCACAGCTTTCGCCACTACCCCCTCAAGATAGCGTGTCTACCAATTCCACCACGTCGGCGGGGAAAGACCAGAATATTAGCACATATTTTTTGAGCTTTTCAAGCACTCAGCAAATATTTTTATTCGGTCTTGGATTCGGCAGCGCCACCTGCTGCAGGCGCAGCGGGTTCACCCATTTGCGGAACCGAAGCAGCGGGCGTTTCAGACGCAGCCGGGGCCGCGGGGACGACAGGCACCGAAGGCACCGAGGTTTCGGGCGAAGCGGGCACAGAGCCCGGCACTTGCGGGACTTCAAAGCCCTGCATCACGCCCGAGTCGATCACGCCACGCTCGGGCTGATGCGAGATCCAGGCAAGGCCGGCGGTGGACGCAAAAAACGCGATTGCCGCCCACTTGGTGGTACGCGACAAGAAGTTGGCAGCACCAGCGGCACCAAACAGGCTTCCGGCCGAACCGCTGCCGAAAGAAGAACCCATGTCAGCGCCTTTACCTTGTTGCAGGAGCACCAACACGATGACGCTGAGCGACGATATGACCTGTATCGCCATCAGGACGGGGGACAACCATTCCATGAAGAAAACTCCGAGGCCTCAGGCGGCCGCTATGCTTAAAAATTCGGAAGCCACCAGGGCGGCACCGCCCACCAGCGCCCCGTCGATGTCGGCCATTGCGAAAAGACTGGCGGCGTTCGATGCCTTGACGCTGCCGCCATAGAGCACCCTGACCTGCGGGGCACCTATGGATTGCAGACGCTGGCGAATGAAGGCGTGCACGTCTTGCGCCTGTTCGGGTGTGGCCGTGCGGCCAGTGCCAATCGCCCAGACGGGCTCGTAGGCAATGACCAGCTTGGCAACGGCTTCGGCACCCAGTGCCAGAACCGGTGCCAGCTGGCGGTCGATCACGGCGTGTGTATTGCCGGCTTCCTGTTCCTGCAGCGTTTCGCCGACGCACACCACTGGCGTGATGCCCGCTGCCAGCGCCGCAGCCGCCTTGGCGGCGACGGCGGAATCGGACTCACCGTGGTAACTGCGACGTTCGGAATGCCCCACAAGCACCCAACGGCACGCGAAATCGGCCAGCATGGAAGCCGCCACCTCGCCGGTGTAGGCCCCCTTTTCGTGTTCGCTGACGTCTTGAGCGCCCCAGCTCACGCCGGTGCTCTCGAGCAACGAGCGTGTTTGGTACAGGTACGGGAACGGCACACACACCGCCACATCGCAGTGGGGCGTTTCGCCGATGCCCGCACGCAGGCCGGCGAGCAGTTCAGAATTGAACGCCGTGTCACCGTGCATTTTCCAGTTGCCGATGACAAGGCGCTTGCGAGAAGTGTCGACCATACAGGAGGAAAGGGCAGGAAAATTTGATTAACCCGGCATTGTACCTTGGATCACCTCAAGCCGTAAGAATGATCTTGCCGATATTGTCGCCCGCTTCCATCATGGCATGTGCCTTCCAGGCCTCTGCCAACGGGAATGTCGCGTGCACGATCGGGCGGATCTTGCCGGCTTCGAGCAAGGGCCAGGCGTGCTCACGCAGCTTCGCGGCAATGACGCCCTTGAACTCGACGGGGCGTGGGCGCAACGTGGAACCAGTAATGGTCAGGCGCCGGCGCATGACATGGTTGAAGTCGACTTCGCCCTTGGGCCCGCCCAGCAGCGCGATGATCACGATGCGACCATCGTCGGCAAGACACTTGATATCGCGATTGATATAGTCGCCCGCCACCATATCGAGAATGACGTCCACACCCCGACCATCGGTCGCCTTCTTCACTTCTTCAACGAAATCCTGGCTGCGATAGTTAATGCCCAGATCGGCACCCAGCTGCTCCACTGCCCGCGCGCGTTCGTCGCTGCCGGCCGTGGCGAACACGGTGTGGCCCATGGCCTTCGCCAGCTGAACTGCGGTCGTTCCGATACCGCTTGCACCGCCATGGACCAGAAGCGTTTCGCCTGCGGAAAGGCCGCCACGGTCGAACACATTGCTCCAGACCGTGAAATAGGTTTCCGGCAGACCGGCGGCCTCAATCTCGCTCAGTCCGGCGGGGATTGGCAAACATTGCTCGACTGGCGCGACACAATATTCTGCGTAGCCGCCGCCTGCCAAGAGGGCGCAAACCTTGTCTCCAACCTGAAACCCACCCTTCTGCGCATCGCCAGCGACGATCTCACCTGCGACCTCGAGGCCGGGCAGGTCCGAGGCTCCCGGGGGGGCCGGATACGCACCCTTGCGTTGAAAGACATCGGGGCGGTTCACGCCCGCTGCGGACACCTTGATGAGAACCTCGCCGGGGCCGGCTTCCGGTACGGGCCGCTCAACCAGCTTCAGAACCTCCGGTGCGCCGGGTTGCGAGATTTCCACTGCTTTCATGTCGACTCCTGAAAAACTGCTTGAAGTAAAGAGCTATTATCACCGCAAAGCCCACAATGACGCTGACATACGCTACACTTACCGACTTTCCTGCGAATGCGGCGCGCTCGCGCCGCCACGAAACGCAGGCATCCAGGAAGCGTGGCCGAGTGGTTGAAGGCACCGGTCTTGAAAACCGGCAAGGGGCAACCCTTCGTGAGTTCGAATCTCACCGCTTCCGCCACTGCAAACACATCGTCTCAAGCCACCTGCCCGAACCAGCGGCACAAGGGGCTGTCAGAATTCTCAAAGCCCTGTATGGCCGTGAAGTGGTCCGCCCCTTCCTGCACCAGACACTCGCCGACATTGCCCGCTTGCGTCCAGCGCTCATGAAACTCGGCTGACTGGCGTTCAAACTCGGCGCTCTCGCGGCTTCCCCAGGTCAGCAAGGCCCGAGCCTTGCAGTCACTCACACCAAACATGGGCGAGTTACGCCGGATCACACCCTCGTCCAGTTGAATGAGGGGCTGAAGGTAGCTGTACCGGAGTGGCGCGATGTCGTAGATGCCGCTCACCAGCAGCGCGGCCCGCAGGCAGTCATCATCAATACCATACGCACGCGCCCAAGGCGTTTGCAGACACATTGCCGCCAGATGGGCGCCCGCCGAATGCCCCGCCACGACGATGCGCTTCGGGTCGCCGTTGTAACGCGCCGCATTGCGCCAGGCCCACGCGACGCTGGCTCGCGCCTGCCGGGTGATCTCGTCGAGGGTCACCCAGGGGCACAGCGCGTAGTTCACCACGACTACCGTCATGCCCAGCGCAGCCGGCCCCAGCGCCACACAGCTGAAGTCCCGCGCGCTATTGGAGCGCCAGTATCCACCGTGCAGGAAAACCAGCACGGGCGACCCGGGAACAGCCGACGGAAACACATCCACGTACTCCTCGAGTGTGGGGCCGTAAAGGACGTCGGGCTGGAGATCGAGGGTCTTGCGCGCGAGTTCGCTCTGCGCAGCGAAGTGACGGCGGATTGACGCAACATCGAGCGCGGTGCGCGCGGGGTCGTACGCCTCATCGATTTCCTGTTGGGTCGCAAATTCGCGGTATAGCGTCGGCATCTTCATGGCGTGGTGGTTCAGTACCCGGGAACAAACCCAGAAT
>JAEZGR010000217.1 GCA_023437255.1 Pseudomonadota bacterium
CTCACGCACACATATCGGTTGCGCCCTGAGTTCTTGGCCATGTACATGGCCCGATCAGACCTCAGAATCAGAGCGGCCAGATCGTCGGCGTCGTCAGGATACAGGCCGATACCAATACTCACCGTCACCGCCAACGGTATGCCCGCCACACTGACGGGTGACCGACAGCTCTCGATCAGACGATCGGCCAGGCGTCGCGCTTCTTCGAGGCTGGCTACATCGGTCATCAGCACAATGAACTCATCGCCGCCCTGGCGATAAAGGCCGTCGCTCGAACGCAGGCGCGCCGAGAGTCGCCGCGTCACGGCAATGAGCAGATCGTCTCCGACCGCGTGGCCGTAGGCATCATTCACCTGCTTGAAACCATCGAGATCAAGATACAGTACGGCAAGACAACGGCCCTCGGCCTTGGCCGCCTCGAGTGCAGCATTTCCGACGAGGTCGAGCCTGCGCCGGTTCGGCAAGCCCGTGAGTGCATCATGCTGTGCGAGATGAGTCATCTTGTTTGCGATGGCGCGCACATGCCCCGCTTCATGGAACACCAGCACGGCTCCGCTCAGTTGACCCTGTTCATCGAGCAGCGGGGCGCTGGAATGTTCGATATGGGTGCGCGTGCCGTCACGGCTGATCAGCACATGCTCCACTTTCTTCTGAAGCGCCTTGCGCGAGTTCAGGGCATCACGCAGTGGACAACTGTTGGGGGGGCCGCCCTCGGGCGCTTCTATGCGCATCACCGACTCGATGGGCTTCCCCCGTGCTTCGTCGAGGCCCCAGCCGATCAACGCTGCCGCAGCCGGGTTCACATAACGGATCTTTCCCTCGGGATTGGTGGTGATCACGCCATCCTTGATCGAATCAAGAATGATCCTGAACCGCTCTTTCTCCTGGAAAAGCGCGACTTCCGCCTTCTTGCGCTTGGAGACGTCGGTGACCATGACAAAGAAACCCTTCACCTGGCCCCCGTCATAATCGGGAATGAAGATGGAGCTGGCGTAGCGCGGGCGACCCGCCTGATCGGGCAGGACGCTCTCGAAATATTGGGGTTCACCCGCCAGGGCACGGTCAATATGCGGTTGCAGTAACGCACGGCGCTCAGGGGTCAGCAGATCATCGATATGACGGCCGACCATCTGCGAAGGCGCGCGACCTAGCCATTCCCGATGAGCCTCGTTGGACATCCGGTTAACGAGATTCTTGTCCCAATAGCCGATCATGACGGGCAGACCGTCGAGGATCGTGCGCAGCTCATGCTGTGCCTGCCGCAATTGCTGAGCAGTACCCCGCTGAGCCAACAAGCTGCGCTCCGCAAATACCGCCAAGGCCACACAGGCACACATCAACAGCAGCGTTGCGCCACCCAGCCAGAGCGCATTGCGATTCCACGCGTCGAGAATGCTGGCTGAAGCCTGTGCAACGCTGACGATCAAAGGAAAAGGTTCCAGCGTGCGATACACATACAGCTGCTCCATGCCGCCAAGTGCTGCAATGCCGGTAAAGTTGCCGTGCCGCTCTTTGATAAAGCGTTCAAAGTTGGCCGTGCCGCTCAGCGACTGGCCCATTTGCCCGGGCGTATAGGGATAGCCCGTAACGATGCGACCGTCGTTAAGAAAAATGTAGATGCCGCTGTCCCGACCGAGCTCGAACGATGCAAAGAGCCCGTTCAGCACCGACAGCTTCATGGTCTGAACAACAACACCGCCAAAGCTGCCGTCCGGGCGATTCCAGCGCCGGCTGAGTGCGAGACTGGGCTCGTTGTCGTAGGAAGAAAGAAAGGGAGCGCCGATATAGAGGCCGTGAACGTCTCCGTTGCGGTGCAATGCAAAGTACTCGCGGTGGTCGAACAACCACTCACCCGGCGGGGGCGGACGCGAGGCGAATAGGATACGACCGTGGTCGTCGAGTACGAGCTGAATGCCAAAGCCAGCGTGCGAAATACCGGCGAACAGCGCCTGGGTATCGAGGCCTCGGAACATCTGGCGCGTCGCGCCTTGTTGCGTGTAGTCGGTGGGGAAGGCGCAGGCGGTGCGTTCAAGCACCTCAACCGACTGTCGCAGCCCGTGCTCGGCATCTTCGAGCGTACGCTCCAGCACATGGCTGACAGTGAACAAGAGATTGGTATTGGCGGCGATGGCACGTTGCCATGTCGCCGAGCGGGATTCCAATAGCTGATAGACCACCAGTGCCCCGATGCCCAAGGCTATTGCGCAAGACAGCAGAAGCAAGCGCGACTTCACCCATCCTGACGCATTCATCTCGCTCAATTAGGTGTGAAAAGCAGTATTCTAGCCGGAAGTCTTGGACTCATGACGTTTTCCGCGTGCAGCAAAACGCCCCTGCGGAAAACCGAGGGGCGTTCTGTTCAGACTCTGAGTCTATCGAAGGCCACAGGGGCCGACGCTAGCTCGCTCAGATAACCTGAATGGACTTGGCTTGAGGCCCTTTCTGGCCCATGCCGGAAACGAAGGACACGCGCTGGTTTTCTTCCAGCGAACGGTGGCCGTCGCCAACGATTTCAGTGTAGTGGGCGAAAAGGTCTTTACCGCCGGCTTCGGGGGTGATGAAGCCGAAACCCTTTTCGTTGTTGAACCACTTGACGATACCAAATTCTTTAGTGCTCATTTAATACTCCTGTTGATGTTGAGCGGAAGTGCTCGGGCAGGACACCAGGCGTATAAAAGGGCACTGTGGCACGTACTTCTGTGCTAACTGATCCAAATACCTAACCTAAATATTCACTTGCCAGAAAGCAGATTAACCGCCACACCATGGCCGGTCAACGAATATTGTGTGAAAGTTGATTGCGGGCGTGCAAAAAGTCGAAATACAGCCGTTTTTGGCGGTATTGCAACAGATGGCCGGTGCCCACAGGAGCGTGCGGTTGCCTATCGCCCTGCCCCGATACGGGGAATGGCTTGCATGTAGACGAGGGAAGCCAGGAGTTCGACCATCGTCTG
>JAEZGR010000280.1 GCA_023437255.1 Pseudomonadota bacterium
GTTCAACGGCACGCAGATCGCAGGCGCCAGACAGGCCCAGCCGCACCGCGGGCGGCATGAAGAGATAGCCCGAAATCAGGGAACGGGGATCTTCGGCGTCGCGCAACACCAGGAGCGCCTCATGGCGGTCGGGGGTGTCGTCGTCACGGTATTCCTCGCTCTGCACCGACAGCTCGAGCCGGTCGTCGGCAATGCCTTCACGAATGAGTTTCTTCCAGGCCGTTTCTCCATGGTCGCCACGGCCCGTACTTACACGGTACTCGGCGGAGGCCATGTACTCGACCTCGTCGTGGCCGGCGTTTTCGGCACGCATGAGGCCATGATCAAGACGGGCCAGCACCTTGCCGACGTCGCAGCCCGGTACGAAATCGGTCAGGGCATAGCTCCAGCGGCACAAGCGATCATCGGCGGTACGAATACGCAGCGCATCGAGCGCCTGGCGCAACGCCTGAATAAGATCAGTGGTGTCGGGGCCGTCGTAACCGGCCAACAGTACGACGAAATCGGAACCGTTCAGGCGGGCAAGCTGTGGCTCGGGGCGCGAGGGGTCGCGCGCCATCTTGAGCACTTCGGCCACGGTGGTGCCCACAGTGCGCAGCCACTCGTCGGTCTGTTGACGATTGTGCAGCGCATTGATGGCGGGAAGGTCGCGCTGCCGGAAAATGAGCACGTGACCATAGGAGCCGCCTTCGGCAGCTGTGGCCGGATCGGCCGATGCCAGCAAGGTGCGGCGCAGCTCGTTCAGGAAATACTTGCGATTGGCCACGCCCGTGACTTCATCGGTGTTGAGCTCAAGCTGCAGCGTTTCGATCTGGCGATGCTGTTCGTCTGCTGTGGCACGCACCCGTTCGCGTACCGACTCGATGATGTTGCGCACCTGCGCAAGTTCCTTCATGCGCGGTGCGGCCTGGTCTTCGCTCGCCGAGTCACCTGAAGACTCGCCTTCGGCGATGGCACTGACGCGAGCGGCGATCTCTTCCTGCAACGCGCGACGCAACCAGCGAATCAGGAATACGGCGAATATCGCCCACAGCACCCCCGCACCCACCACCAGGAGCAGCACCTGGTAGGTCATGCGCCAGAGTGTTTCACGCGCCTGAGCATCTTGGGGCGTAACGATGACCTCGCCCGTCTGTTTCCAGCCATCGCTCACCGCGCGCGACACGCTTGGCGCGCGTATGGGCAGCCAGGCATCGAACCACGCCGGTACCGCAGCCCGGGTGGCATCAAGACTTCGTTCAAGCAACAACTGAACTTCGCCGTCGGGGCTGTTGAACGCGATACTGCGATACTGGCCGCTGTCGAACAGCGCCGTCATGAGCAATTCGCGGGTGACGGGTTCCTGATTCTGAGGCTGCGAAAGTGACAACGCCAGAGACGACGCCGCGTTCTCGGCATCGACCTGCAGGCGCGCATTAAGGTAGTTGCGGGCCCCATCTAACCCGGACCACAGCGTACCCACCAAAATCACGCAGATGGCCACGGAAACGCTAATCAGAAGTTGCTTGAGAAGGGACATAGGCAGGAAAACCGCAGCACACTGAAGACGTAACAAATAATTCAGCTTGGATGATACCGAACGAAAGCTGAATCCGCTTGATATCCGGAATGATGCCCGGGAGAACCCTTAATCCTTCAAATCCAACCAGATCGCGCATCATGGCCGGAAGCCTTCTTCCCGCATGCGGCTCAGCACCGCCTGCCAGCGCGTGATGCGCTCCACCCCGCGCGCGGCGCTGCCGGCAACGTAGACCGCGTCGGCGTTGAAGCTGAACACGGGAGTGAGGTCGCGCCGCTGCGTCGCCGGGCGAATCGCGTGGCGCAGGTTATCCAGAATCAGCGGATCGGCGGCTGGCGTTTCATAGTAGCCAAGCACCATGTGGGCGATGCTTTGGCCGTCGACCTGGGCGCGCACATAGATCAGGCGCAGCTTGTCGGTCGGCACCCCCAGATGCACCAGGGAAAAATACTTGCCGATCACGAAATCTTCGCAGTCGGCCAGGCCCTTCGCCAGCGTTTCCAACGGCGTCGCCCAATAGTCTTCCTGCTTCCAGATAGCCTGGTCGGTGCCTTCACGGACGTTCATGTTCCAGAAATCGTTGACGGACGCCAGCTGGGCGCGAGGATCGGGCATGGCGGCCGCCCGATCCAGCATCGTGAACCACTGTTGCAGGCGGGCGGCACTGGTTGCGCCGTAAGTGCGCTCCGCGTAATGGGCCAAGGCGTCGCGGTTGAACTGGAGCGCCCACGCGGCGGCGCCCCCGGCGAGCAGCCCCAGGATCAGCACCAGCGGCAGGCAAGCCCGCCGGCAGCGGTCAGTCAGGGATAGGGAAGTTTGCAAACCGGAGCTCAAAGCGTGTGACTATGGCATCCGGTATGTTACCAAGCGGCCAAAGACAATACACCTGGTTACAATCGGCGTCGCCCGATCATGTCAGGAAAAAACATTGGACAGATTTTTCCGGCCAAATGAGCTTGTCTCAGATGAAAATATCTTCAATGCGCTGCGCATCGAAAATCCGCAACGCCCAACGTTTCAGCTCAGCTTCGCTGGCTTGGCTCAGGCGGGTGCCGGCCCACTCAGGCAGATCGCCAAACCGGTGAGCAATCTGCAGTGCCAATATGCCGGCAACGCCTTCTTCCCGACCTTCTTCCCTGCCTTTAAGCATCCCTTTCTCTTCGTGCTGCCGGGCCCAAAGATCGAATCGTTCGGCCAGTGTCATTTTCAGCTCCTTCAAATCGCGTACTTTGGGCAGCGCCAGTTCATGCCGGTTTTGCCGCAGCACGACAGCCCGTATCCAGATGGCGAATGTGCGGCGCAGTTCCGGGTTGTCGGCCAGCCAGTCGTTCAGCAAGTCGAGCAGCTGCACAAGGCCTGATCGTTCTCTGGGCGCTCCACCTGAATGATGGCCGCCATCAGGTTGCGGGCCTGCTTCAGGTCAACCGTGCCAACGCGGTTTTCATCGATCAGCAGGTACTTCAGCCTGGGCAGGTAATTGGAGACCCGCCCAGGGGCTCTCGGAATCAAATCCGCCACATCGGTGGCCGCCGCCCAGGTCGAGCTTCCGTTATACAGCACAATGGGCAGCACGGGTGGCAGTTTGCGGCCCTTGAGGATTCCACCGCGTCGGATCAGATCCTGGTACAGCAAACCGACATAGGTCATGATGCGCACCGCCATCCAGGCGTCCACCATGCTTTGGAATTCGATCAACA
>JAEZGR010000330.1 GCA_023437255.1 Pseudomonadota bacterium
CCCCAAGGGCGCATGGCGGGCGGCGCATTGCCCGGACTCGAAGTTACGGCGGGGGCGCTGAGTCGCTCCTGAAGCAATGGAATCTCCCCAGAATCCGCTTTCCATTTTCGCATTGCCTGCTCAGGCCCGGTTGGCGCCGGGCGACTTTGAGCAGGCGGCGCCGCGGTTGAAAAGCCGCGCCGGCATTGTATTGGGCGCCCATAAACAGGAAATGGCCGGGCGTACGCTGGCCCTGCGCGCTCACGCGGTGGGGCATCAGAGTGTCAACGACTACCTCGAAGATCTGGCCCGCCACCCGATGTCGCCCGAGTGGGAAAACTTCGTGAACGCGTTCACGATCAACCACACGGCCTTCTTTCGCGAGCAGCATCACTTCGAGATTCTCGCGCGCTTCGTGCGCACGCGCGCCAAGCCGATCTCGATCTGGTGCAGCGCGGCCTCCACGGGCGAAGAGCCCTACACCATCGCCATGACGTTGCGGGAATCATGTCCGCAACCCGACATGGGCGTCTCGATCTGGGCGACGGACATCGACACGGAAGCGATCAAGCGTGCGCGCGAAGGCGTGTACCCGCTCGAGCGTGTGAAGCCGGTGCCAGAAGACTACCTGCACAAGTATTTTCAGCGTGGCACGGGCAGCCGTGTGGGCATGGTGCGCGTGAAAAACAACCTGCGCAGCATGATCGAGTACGGCGTGTTCAACCTGCTGCAGAACGACTGGCCGGCGCCGCAGAGCTTCGATGCCATCTTCTGCCGCAACATCATGATCTATTTCGACAAGGCGACTCAGACCCGCATTCTCGAACGGTTCGCACCCGTGCTCAAGCCGGGTGGGCTGCTGTTCGCGGGCCACTCCGAGAACTTCACCTATCTCACCGACGCCTTCCGCCTGCAGGGACAGACCGTTTACGTAAAGAGTTGAGCGCCCGCGCCCGAGAGGCGGGGTGATGAATTGTCATGACATTGAAAAAGATACGTGTTCTGTGTGTCGATGATTCCGCGCTGGTGCGCAGCTTGATGGTGGAAATCATCAACAGCCATCCGGACATGGAGGTCGTCGCAACCGCGCCCGACCCGCTGGTCGCACGTGAACTCATCAAGCAGCATAATCCCGACGTCCTCACGCTCGACGTCGAAATGCCGCGCATGGACGGCCTCGACTTCCTCGAGCGGCTGATGCGCCTGCGGCCCATGCCGGTGGTCATGGTGTCTTCGCTGACCGAACGCGGTTCCGAGGTCACCCTGCGCGCGCTTGAGCTCGGGGCGGTCGATTTCGTCACCAAACCCAAGCTGGGCCTGCGTGACGGCCTGCTCGAATACAGCGACCTCATCGCCGACAAGATCCGTGCCGCCGCGTCTTCGCGCCCGCGTCAGGCGCTCAGCGGTGCGCACCAGGTTCGCAAACTCACGACCAAGCCGTTTTCCACGACAGAAAAGATCGTGCTGATCGGCGCCTCGACCGGTGGCACCGAGGCGATCCGCCAGGTCCTGGAGCCGTTGCCTGCCAACAGCCCCGCCATTATGATTACGCAGCACATGCCGGCCGGCTTCACGCGTTCGTTCGTGCAGCGGCTCGACAATCTCTGCGCCGTGCAGGTGCACGAGGCGGAAGACGGCCAGCGTGTACTGCCAGGTCACGTTTATCTTGCGCCGGGCGGCGTCGCGCACATGAAGCTGGCGCGCTCGGGGGCGAACTACGTCGTCCAGCTCGATTACAGCGAGCCGGTGAACCGGCACCGACCGTCGGTCGACGTTCTGTTCTATTCTGCCGCCGAAGTGGCGGGTCGCAATGCCGTGGGCGTGTTGCTCACGGGCATGGGCAAAGATGGCGCTCAAGGCATGCTCGCCATGAAGCAGGCCGGCGCCATTACTTTTGCCCAAGATGAAGCTTCGTGTGTCGTGTTCGGCATGCCGCGCGAAGCCCTGCACATTGGGGCGGCCGATGCGGCCGTGCCATTGTCGGAAATCAGTGAACGCATCCTGGCCAGCGCCATGTCCAGCGGACATCGGGTTTGAGCCGTTCAGGATCGCGAGCAGTCAATTAACCGGAGAGTCTTAAGTGGTACAGAAAACCATGAAAATCCTGATTGTTGATGACTTCCCGACCATGCGTCGGATCATCAAGAATCTCCTGAAGGATCTCGGCTTCGAAAACGTTGACGAGGCCGAAGATGGCGCAATGGGTCTCGAGAAGCTGCGTAACGGCAACTTCGAATTCGTCGTGTCCGACTGGAACATGCCGAACATGGACGGCCTCGAGATGCTCAAGAGCATTCGCGCCGATCCCAACCTGAGCAAGCTGCCGGTCCTGATGGTCACGGCCGAGGCCAAGAAGGAAAACATCATCGCCGCGGCCCAGGCCGGCGCCAACGGCTACGTGGTCAAGCCTTTTACCGCAGCCACCCTTGAAGAGAAGCTGAACAAGATCTTTGAGAAGATCGATGCGTGACGGAGGCTGACATGGAAATGGCGGACAACCCGCAAGGCGGCAACGTCGACGATCACCTGATTCAGAAAATCGCGGCGCTCACGCGCATGCTGCGCGAAAGCATGCGCGAGCTCGGCCTCGACCAGGCAGTCAAGGAAGCCGCCCACGCGATTCCCGATGCCCGCGACCGCCTGCATTACGTGGCCCGCATGACCGAACAGGCCGCCAACCGCGTGCTGAACGCCGCCGAGCAGCTGCAGCCGGTGCAGGAAGACCTGCAAGCCCGCGCGCAAAGCCTCGACGAGCGTTGGCAGAACTGGTTCGATCAGCCGGTGGAGCTGGCCGATGCCCGCGAACTGGTCGACGACACGCGCGCGATGCTGAAGGAGATTCCGCAGACCGCCAAGTTCACGCAAGACGCGCTGCTCGACATCATCATGGCCCAGGATTTCCAGGACCTGACCGGTCAGGTCATCATGAAGATGCTCGACGTGGTCACGGCCATTGAAACGGAGCTGGTGCAGGTGCTGATCGACAGCGTGCCCGCCGAGCGCCGCGAAGAAGCCCAGTCGCTGCTGAACGGCCCGGAAGTGAATCCGCACGGCAAGCAAGACGTGGTCACCAGCCAGGATCAGGTCGACGATCTGCTCGACAGTCTGGGGTTTTGAAACTCAGAGCGTGGCAAGAAAGCCGCCCTTTCAAGGCGGCTTTCTCATGCCCCGGGGTTTACTCCATTGCTCCGGCGTGCATCGCTGGCTACCATGTTCTGATACATAAGAAACCAATCACAACAATATCAGGGCAGGAGACAACATGAAGCACGCGTCGCGTCGCACGGTGGGTGTTGCACGTCTGTTGGGCCGGTTACGCACTGGCAAGGCCACGCTGGCAGATCGGGCATGGACCTTCAGCCCCATGGCCATTCCGCTGTCCCGTTTTCTTTCCGACCTGCGTGAACGCTTCGTCGTCATGCGCCAGTCGGCCATCGACATCTCTTTGAACGCGGCGCGACTCAACGCGCAGACCAATGCCTGTCGCGAAATGTCGGCGGAGCAGGTGCAACAGGCCGAAGGCCTGGCCCAGCGCAGCGAACAGATCGCCGCCATGTCGGAACAAACAGCGGCCTCGGCGCAAGATATCGCCGAAGTATTTCATAACCAGATGACGGTGGCCGAACAGACCCTGGCACAGCTCAAGGAACTGAACGAGCGCATTGGGCGCGTGGTCTCCGACATGCAGGTGTTCTCGGGCGTGGTCGAACAGCTCACCAAGCGGGCCCGCTCGGTCGACGACACCAGCCGCCTCATCAAGGACATTGCCCTGCAGACCCACCTGCTGGCCCTCAACGCCGGTGTCGAGGCCGCGCGCGCCGGCGAGGCGGGCAAAGGCTTTGCGGTGGTGGCCAGCGAGGTCGGCAAACTCGCCGAGCGTGTCAATTCCGCCACGGGCGACATCGTGCAGCACGCCGGCCAGATCCTCACGCTCGTGTCCGACACGCGCGACCGCACCGGCGGCATCCAGAAGGAGCTCGACACCTCGGGCACCATGGTGCAGGAGTTCATGGGCAGCTTCGACCAGTTGGTGTCCGACTTCACCCGCCTCGACCACCAGGTCAAGGAAGTGGCCGACACCGTGTCGCAGGTCAGTTCCACCAACCAGGAAATGTCCAGCTCCATTTCGCGTATTGCCCAGCTCAGCGCCCAGGTGCAGAACCGTCTGAGCAACATGGTCGACGAAGTGGGCGGCGTGCGCGACAAATCCGAACACCTGCAGGAACGTCTGGCCGCGCTGCGCACCGGCAACACGCCCTTCGACGCCCTGGTGTCGCTGCTCGAAGCCACGGGCGAGGCCGCCATTGGCGTGCTGCGCAAGGCACAGTCGCAGGGTTACGACATCTTCGACGACACCTACACACGCATTCCCGGCAGCAACCCGGCGCGCTATCACACCTCTTACGATCGCGCGGTCGACGAAGCGATTACCCGCATCATCGACCACACGCTCGAACAGCTGGCCGGCGGCTCCTACACGCTCATCTGCGACCGCAACGGCTATGCCCCGGCGCACAACAGCATTTATTCTCGCCCGCCCACCGGCGATCCGGCGCACGACGTACCGTACTGCCGCGACAAACGCCTGTTCGACGA
>JAEZGR010000336.1 GCA_023437255.1 Pseudomonadota bacterium
TGTGGTGCAGCCGTAGCGCACGCCATGCCAGGCCGAGCCGCTGACAGGAATCAGGTTGGATTCGCGCTGTTCCATTCGATCTGCTCCAGGACGGATGTGAAGTCACCCGGCAGCGCCACCTCAAAAGAGACAATGCCGTTGCCGGAAGGGTCATCAAATGAAAGCGCCCGTGCGTGCAGCATCTGGCGCTGAGCGCCCGCCACTGCTCGACCGCCGTACAGTGTGTCGCCCACGAGCGGGTAGCCCTTGCTGGACAGATGCACCCGGATCTGATGCGTGCGCCCCGTTTCGAGGCGGCATGCCACCTCGGTAACCGGCACACCCTCGGCGATACCCTGTCGCAGCGTCGCAAAGTGCGTGACCGCAGGTTTGGGGGCCACCGGGCGTTCGACCGTCATGCGCACCGGCACCGCGGGGTCGCGCCCGATTTCCCGATCGATGGTGCCGCCGCCACTGAGCCGGCCGTGCACCAGCGCGATGTATTCCCGCTTTACGCTGCGGGCCTGTAGCTGGCGCACGAGATGAGTCTGGGCGACTTCGGTTCTGGCCACGACAAGCACGCCCGATGTGTCTTTATCGAGACGGTGCACGATGCCGGCGCGGGGCACACGGGCCAGTTCGGGGTATCGGTACAGCAGGCCGTTCAGCAGGGTGCCATTCCAGTTACCGGCCCCGGGATGCGTGACAAGCCCGGCCGGCTTGTCGACCACGATCCAGTCGGGGCTTTCAGCCACGACGGTAAATTCGACGGGCTCTGCCACGAACGCGGTGTCTTCCGGCGCCGGCTGCGGGTACACGACGATGAGGTCGCCGGGGCCGACTCTTTGCCTGATACGTGCCGGCTCGCCGTTGAGCAGCACGTGCCCTTCTTCGATCCAGCCCTGCAGGCGGCTGCGGCTGTGTTCGGGCAGCAATTGCGCCAGGACCTTGTCAAGCCGGTCTGACGTCGATGCAGCCCCCAGGCGATATTCCAGGGGATCGTGCTTACACATGAGGTTCAATCATATAATTCAGCCGGTATGCTAACACCGAGGACGCTTACGTGACATCGAACCCATCCACCGCAATGCGCCGGCTACGCCATGCAGCGGTCATGCTCTTCATGGCAACCCTGGTCGCAGCATGCGGCACGGTGAAACCCGAAAAAGATCCCACCATCGGCTGGAGCGCAGAACGGCTGTACCGCGACGCGCGCGAATCCATGAGTGCCGGTAGCTGGACCACCGCCCGCACGCGGCTCGAAGCCATTGAGTCACGCTACCCCTTCGGCACCTATGCGCAGCAGGCCCTGATCGATCAGGCCTATGTCAACTGGAAGGACGACGAGCCCGAACAGGCCCTCGCCGCCATCGACCGGTTCGAGCAGCAATACCCCAATCACCCTGGCAGCGACTACATGCTGTACCTGAAGGGGCTGATCACCTTCACGCCGCCCAGTGCGCCCTTCAGCCAATTCACACAGCAAGATCCGGCCGAGCGCGACCCCAAGGGCCTGCGCGAATCGTACGACGCATTCAATGAACTGCTGCGTCGATACCCCGACAGCCGTTACGCCAATGACGCCCGCAAGCGTCTGACCTGGCTGGTGGACACCATTGCGCGCAACGAAGTCTACGTGGCCGAATACTATTACCGGCGCGGCGCCTACGTGGCGGCCGCCAACCGGGCGCAGAGCGTCATCACTGACTTTGAGGGCGTCCCTGCCGCCGAGAAGGCGCTCTACATCATGTATCTGTCGTACGACAAGCTGGCGCTCGACGAACTGCGCGACGACGCCAAGCGCGTGCTCGACCTGAACTTCCCCAATTCAAGATACTTCGAGCACGGGCTCGACGAGCCAGTCAATTACTGGAACCCGATCAACTGGTTCTGACCGTTTCGTCGTCCGCACACAGGCCCTCCGGGGCCTGTTTTCTTTTCAGGAAGTCCACCGCGACATCGAGTTCGCGTGTGCGGGAAAACGGCGGCAGCCCCCGCCATAACAGTGCGCCATAGCGTTTCTCGACCATGCGGGCATCGGCCACCATGAGCACGCCCCAATCGGCTTCTGTGCGGATCAGGCGACCGGCGCCCTGCTTCAGGGCAATTGCCGCCTCGGGTAACTGAAATTCCATGAAGGGGTTGCCCCCCCGCTCGCGGCAGACGCGCATGCGGGCTTCGAGCACAGGATCATCAGGCGGAGCAAAGGGCAGCTTGTCGATGGCCACGAGCGTCAGCGCGTCGCCCGGTACGTCGATACCTTCCCAGAAGCTTGCACTGCCCACCAGCACGCCATTGCGCGAAGCCACGAAGCGATCGAGCAGCACGCGGCGTGAAAGCTCGCCCTGACGAAAAAGCGGACGCTCGATGCCGGCATCCTGGAAATGTTCCCACAGCAGATCTGCCAGATGGTCGACCGAACGCAGGGTGGTGCACAGCACCAGTACGCCGCCCGGACAGGCTTCGATCATGGGCACCAACATGTCGGCAAAGCGGGGATTGAAATCACGCGAATGGGTCTCGGGCAAGCCGGAAGGCACGAACAGCAGCGCATTGTTCTGGTAATCGAACGGCGATTCCCATCGTGCGCTGCGGGCCTCCCACAGGCCCAGCTGCCGGCTGAAATGCCCGAAGTCTCCCCGCACCGACAGCGTGGCCGAGGTCAGCACCCAGGCCTGCTCTGCGGAACGATAACGTGAAAAGATCTTGTCGACAGACAGCGGCGCACTGTGCAGACGCAGGTAATGCGTTCCGTGCTCGATCCAGCGCACCGCATCGCCGGCTTCGCGCCGGCTCGCAGCCAGTGCATCATTGCCCTCGCGGTCGGGCTGGCTCCATTGAAAAAGCCGCGCACGCAATTCAAGGGCAGTTTTCGAGGCAGCAGACAGGTCGGGGTGTTTTTCGGCCACCGCTCCCAGCAGCTCGACCGACCGGTCGAGTGCCTGCACCAACTGTGCAAGGGCGGCATCAAAGGACTCTGGCTCGGGAATTGCATGGAAGGCCGC
>JAEZGR010000341.1 GCA_023437255.1 Pseudomonadota bacterium
GCGGAAACAGGTCAAAGAGGAATTTCTTCATTTACGCGGGTTCGAACTTTAACGAAAGAGAGTTGATGCAGTAGCGCAGACCGGTGGGCGGCGGGCCGTCCGGGAAGACATGGCCCAGGTGACTGTCGCAGATATTGCACAGGATCTCGGTGCGGACCATGCCGTGGCTGGTGTCGGTTTCTTCACGCACCTTGGCCGGGTCGAGCGCCTCAAAGTAGCTGGGCCAGCCGCAGCCGGCGTCGAATTTGGTGTCGGACGCAAACAGCGCGGTACCGCAACCGACACAGCGATAGATGCCGGGTGTAAAGGTGTCCCAGTAGCGGCCGGTGAACGGGCGTTCGGTACCCTTGCGTCGAACGACGTAATATTCTTCGGGCGACAGGAGCGCCTGCCATTCCTCTTCGGTACGGGTGATCTTTTCCACGCTGCAGACTCTTTCAAAGACGGCAAAAATACATGTTAATCGACTTCGTTCGACAGGGCAGGGCAAAAAGGGTTCCCGGCCGAAGCATCTTGAAAAACTCTCAGCGTAAAATAATGACGCATAGCGTAATCGAGGTGTTGAAGTTATCACTGGAAAACACCTATATTTGACGCTTCGAGCGATGTGATACGCTAAATCGATTGACGGGCAAATAATTGTATAACTTGAGCCGCCGCCTTCCCCGTCGGGCAACTTCCCGTGCTCACTTGGAGACAAAAGATGAATCGAAAGCAGTCCCTTCGACTTTCGGTGCTGACCGGAGCGGTCGCGCTGGCCTTGCCTCTGCTCGCCTCGGCACAGATCAAGGTCGGCATCACCGTCGCCAGCACGGGCCCCGCGGCCTCGCTGGGCATTCCTGAGCGCAACACGGTTTCGCTCCTGCCCACCGAAATCGCCGGTCAGAAGGTCGAGTACATCGTACTCGACGACGGCACCGACACGACCGCCGCCGTGCGCAACATGCGCAAGCTCATCACCGACGACAATGTCGACGTCATCGTAGGCACCTCGGTCAGCCCGGGTTCACTGGCCATGGTCGACGTTGCCGGCGAAACCAAGGTTCCCATGATCAGCGTGGCGGCCAACGCCCGCATCGTCGAACCGGTCGAGGGCGCACGTGAGTGGGTCTTCAAGACCCCGCAGAACGACCAGCTCATGGCCGACGCACTGGCCGATGCCATGGTCAAGCACGGCGTCAAGACGCTCGGCTTCATCGGCTACAACGATGCTTACGGCGAAGGCTGGCTGAACGTCATGACCGCTGCCGCCGAAAAGCGCGGCATCAAGATGGTGGCTGTCGAGCGTTACGCCCGTAACGACACCAGTGTCACCGGTCAGGCGCTCAAGCTCGTGGCCGCGAAGCCCGACGGCATCCTGGTGGCGGGTTCCGGAACGCCCGTGGCGCTACCCCAGAGCGAGCTGAAGAATCGCGGCTACAAGGGCATCATGTACCAGACCCACGGCGCCGCCAACAACGACGTGCTGCGTGTCTGTGGCAAGGACTGCAACGACATGTACCTGCCGGCCGGTCCGCTGCTCGTGGCCGACCAGCTGCCCGACGACAACCCTGTCAAGAAGACCGCGCTCGATTACAAGACCAAGTACGAAGCGAAGTACGGCCCCGGCACCATCAACACGTTTGGTGGCCACATGTGGGACGCCGGTCTGCTCATCGAAGCCGCCATTCCCGCCGCGCTGGCCACCGGTGCCAAACCGGGTACGCCGGAGTTCCGCAAGGCGCTGCGCGATGCGCTCGAGCAGGTCAAGGAACTGCCGGTGTCGCAAGGGGTGTTCAACATGTCGCCCACAGACCACGCCGGTTTCGATAACCGCGCCCGCGTCATGGTGAAGGTTGTCGACGGCAAGTGGACCTACCAGCCCGACCTCTGATTTTCACGTTTCATGTTCTGAACTGACCCGATACCGGAGCCCATTGCCGGTATCGGGGCTTTCAGTGAGTCTTACGCGGGGCGCGTCAGCGCCCCGTCATCAAGGTGCAATCCGAAATGGATTTAACGATCGTTCTCATCCTCCTGCAGGATGGCGTGATGAACGGGGCCATTTACGCGCTGCTCGGGCTGGCGCTGGTCCTCGTGTTCGTCGTCACGCGGGTGATTTTCATTCCTCAGGGGGAGTTTGTCGCTTTCGGCGCGCTCACCCTGGCCTACATGGTGAACGGCCAGATTCCGGGCACGGTGCCCATGCTGTTGATTCTGGGTGTTCTGGTTTTTCTTCTCGAGCTCTTCACCGCTTTCAGAACCCGCCAATGGGCCGGCATGGGCAAGACCGCCGGCTGGACCCTCGGCCTGCCGTTCGTGCTCTATTTGCTGGCCCCCTACGTGGTCAGCGCAGAAACCTCGCTCTGGATCAACGTGTTGTTCGCGCTCGCGCTGGTGGTTCCCATGGGCCCCATGCTGTACAGGCTCGTCTATCAGCCGGTTGCGGAAGCCTCCGTGCTGGTGCTGCTCATCATTTCGGTTGCGCTGCACTTTGCCATGACCGGGCTCGCCCTGGTCTTCTTTGGTGCCGAAGGCTGGCGTACGCCGCCTTTTGTCGACGGTCAGGTCGACATGGGGCCGGTCACCTGGTCGGCACAGACCTTCTTTGTGCTCGGAACCTGTGCGGCGCTCATCGTCGCCCTGTGGGTGTTCTTCGGTAAAACGCTGTACGGCCGCGCGTTGGGCGCCACGGCCGTCAACCGCCGCGGCGCGCGTCTGGTGGGCATCAGCACCAACATGTCGGGCAGCCTCACCTTCACGCTGGCCGCCGCCATCGGCACACTGTCGGGCATGCTCATCGCACCCGTCACCACCATCTATTACGACACCGGCTTCCTGATCGGCCTGAAGGGCTTCGTGGCCGCCATTTTCGGTGGTCTGCTCAGCTACCCCATTGCCGCCATCGGCGCCATGGGCGTGGGCATACTCGAATCGTTCTCGTCATTCTGGGCGAGCGCCTACAAGGAAGTGATCGTCTTCACGCTCATCATCCCGGTACTGCTCTGGCGGTCATTCGGATCGAAACACGTCGATGATGAGGAATAAGCCATGAATCGCATACTGCTGTATCTCGTCATCGCTCTCATTGCGCTGTTGCCGGTGCTCCCGGTCACGCCGGCCTTCTGGATCACCCACCTCAACTACGTGGGTCTTGCCAGCCTTGTGGTGCTTGGGCTGGTGCTGCTCACCGGCGTGAGCGGGCTCACGTCGTTTGGTCAGGCTGCCTTTGTCGGCATCGGTGCCTACACCACCGCCTGGTTCACGACCGCCATGGGGGGCTCGCCCTGGCTGGCGCTGCTCATCGCACTGGCCATCACCTTTCTGGCTGCCTACGCCATTGGTGCCCTCACGCTGCGACTCTCGGGTCACTACCTGCCGCTGGGCACGATCGCCTGGGGCCTGTCGCTGTACTACCTGTTCGGCAACATGGATTTCCTCGGTCAGCATGACGGCATCGCCGGCATCCAGCCGCTCGAGATCTTCGGCATTTCGCTGGCCAGTGGCCGCAACATCTACTACCTGATCTGGCTGTGTGTGCTGCTGGGCCTGTGGGGCACCCGCAATCTGCTGGATTCTCGCCCGGGGCGCGCCATACGTGCGCTCAAGAGCGGGCAGGCCATGGCCGAGTCGTTCGGGGTGAACACCGCGCGCTACAAGATCATCGTGTTCGTGTACGCCGCGCTGCTGGCCTGCCTGTCGGGCTGGATCTATGCGCACATGCAGCGCGCCGTCAGCCCGAGCCCCTTCGGTCTCAACTACGGCATCGAGTATCTGTTCATGGCCGTGGTCGGCGGCGCCACCAACGTGTGGGGCGCCGTGATCGGTGCCGGCCTGATCCTCACGCTCAAGGACCAGCTGCAGAACGTGCTGCCGGCCATCTTTGGCACACAGAGCAACTTCGAACTGATTGTTTTCGGGCTGCTGATGGTGCTGGTGCTGCAATATGCACGCGACGGTGTCTGGCCCATTCTTGCGCATTGGTGGGACATCCTCACCGGCGGGAGCGGTCGCAGCGAGCGTCGCCGCGATCCGCCGCCCAAGGCCGCTGTGCTGCCGCAGCGCCCGCGTCCCGAAACCGGCAAGGTCGTGCTCGAAGTCGACGCGATCCGCAAGGAGTTTGGCGGGCTGGTGGCGGTCAACGACATCAGCTTCACATTGCGGGCCGGCGAAATCATGGGCCTGATCGGCCCGAACGGCGCGGGCAAAAGCACCACCTTCAACCTGATCACGGGGGTGCTCACGCCCACCAGCGGCATCGTCCGCTTCCAGGGTGAGCGGCTCGACAAGCTGCCCGCACGCGAGATTTCGCGCCTGGGCGTGGGCCGTACCTTCCAGCACGTGCAGTTGCTGCCAACCATGACCGTGCTCGAGAACGTGGCGCTGGGTGCGCACCTGCGCCGCAATGTGGGTGTGGTGTCGGCTGCCATGCATGCCGATCGCCGTATCGAGGCCGAGCTGTTGCACGAGGCCGCCGTTCAGCTCGAACGCGTGGGCCTGGGCGACTACATGTATGAACAGGCCGGAAATCTGGCACTGGGTCAGCAGCGCATTCTCGAAATCGCCCGTGCCCTGGCCTCCGACCCGGTCCTGCTGCTGCTCGACGAACCCGCGGCAGGCCTGCGTTACAAGGAGAAGCAGGAATTGGCTGCGGTCCTCGGCCAGCTGCGCTCCGAAGGCATGAGCATTCTGCTGGTCGAACACGACATGGACTTCGTGATGAAGCTCACCGATCACCTGGTGGTGATGGACTTCGGTACCAAGATTGCCGAAGGCACCCCCGAGTACGTGCAGGCGCATCCTGCCGTGCTTGAGGCATACCTGGGCGGCATCGACGACGACATTGAAATCGAT
>JAEZGR010000376.1 GCA_023437255.1 Pseudomonadota bacterium
GCTGTACACCGCAGCAAGGGTCTGGCCCCCGGGCAGCGGCTTCTGGCCTGAGGCCACTTCGAGAAACTCGGGTGTGCGCAGCGCCGCTTCACTCAGGCCCAGCATGGCCGCCACCTCGGTGTTGGCATGTAGAAGGCGCGGGTTGGTCAGCGGCTGTGGCGAGAGCAGCGTATGAAATCCGGCAGGCAGTCGGGAAAAAGAGTTTTCGACCGTGAGGGTCTGAAGGTCATCGGTCATATCGGATCCTGTTGTGCGCTGCTTGCGGTGCGGGGCACCGGCACCGCCAGTTATGACGCCTTGCCGACGCGCGCCGCCTTGGCGGCCCGTTTGGCCGGCCGGCAGTAAAGGATGGCACTGACGTAGAACACCAGGGAAAGGGCAATTTCCACGCCGGCCAACGCCGCCGACAGCGGGTTGGTGTCGGACCATGCCCGCATCACACCTTCCATGAACCACAGCAAGATGAACATGGAGGCCCACTGCATGGTGTACAGGTTACCTTTGAGAACGCCGCGCAGTGGCAGCAGCAGCGGCAGCGCCTTGAGCGCCAGCCAGTATCCGCCCGGGGTGATGGGGGCGAGCCAGATTTCCCAGACGACGCACAATACGAACAGCGCGATCAGCGCGCCGGCGGCGACCCGCCGCCATAAAGGATTGAGAGGGGTTGTCATGCTGGTATTATGACCCGAAAAAACGGGCGGCTGAGTGGCCATGCATGGGCTGAACAAATCAAGAAACGACTGGCGGGCGACAGCAGGCACAGCATGGACAGTGCTGAAATATGCGCTGCGCCGCGCCGAGGAAAAGAAACTGACCCAGGTGGCGGCGAGCCTCACCTACACCACGGTGCTCGGCCTCGTGCCGCTGCTTGCGGTGGTGTTGGCTCTGTTCACGGCCTTCCCTCTGTTCGCCGACTTTCGTGTGGCACTTGAAGCATTTCTGACCAACAGCCTCATGCCCGAGGTCGTGTCAGAAAGCGTCATGTCATACCTGAACCAGTTCGCCTCGAAGGCCTCGGGCCTCACGACGATCGGCGGTCTGGTGCTGATCGTCACCTCGGTCATGCTTTTTCGCACGATCGACGATGCCTTCAACGACATCTGGCAGGTCGAGACCCGTCGGCCGCTGCGCCAGCGCATGCTGGTGTACTGGGCCCTGCTTTCGCTGGGCCCCATATTGGTGGGCGCCAGCCTCTGGGCGCTGACCATGGTGGCGCGCGAGTCCATGGGGCTGATCGGCGAAATGAACGAAGCCGCCGAGGTGTCGCTGTCGTTCATCCCGCTGGCGCTGACAGGCGTCGGCTTCTCGGCCATGTTCCTGTTCGTCCCGAACCGCCGCGTGCGCTGGAAGGACGCGACAATCGGCGGCTTTCTGACCGCTTTCATTCTTGAGCTGCTGCGGGTCGGCATTGCCTACTACCTGACCCGCTTCCCCTCGTACACCATCATCTACGGCGCATTCGCCACGATCCCCATCTTCCTGCTCTGGATGTACATGTCGTGGCTGGTGATATTGCTCGGCGCCACCATCACGGCGCTCCTGCCTGCCCTGCGGCAACGCCGCTGGGCACAGCAACATTACGTAGGCGCGAACTTCGTCGACAGCATCCGGGTGTTGCAGCTGCTGTGGCAGGCGCGAACCGCACCCACGCCGGGCCAGGCCGTCGAACACCTGTGCGTGAGCCTGGGCCTGCACCAAGACGAGCTCGACAATGTTCTGCATGCGCTGAAGCGGCTGGGCTATGTGGTGAACACCCAGGACGACGAGACCGAACTCTGGGTGATGGCCTGCGATCCGCATCACGCCACCCTGCAACCGCTCATAGACGCCTGGCTGCTCGATACGCAGCAACCGGGGTTGGCTTGCACGCCCCGCCTGGTGCAGGCGGTATCGCGCTCAATGGCAGGCGAAACGGTACGTCTCGACTCGCTTTTTGCCGAGCCCGGCCACTACCACAATGTATCGCCTTCAGGCACAATAGATCAGTGAATCCCAATCGGGACCGGGAGAACGAATATGTTGAAAGTCAGTGAAATCTTGCGGGTCAAGGGCAATACGCTCTACACCGCTACCCCCGACACGTCCATACAAGACGCCATCGACTGCATGTCCGAACAAGACATCGGTTCGCTCGTCATCATGGAACACGGGCAGCTGGCCGGCATGCTCACCTTCCGTGAAATCATCAGCTACCTGCATCGCGCCAAGGGCAATGTGGGCGACTACACCGTGCGCAGCATCATGGACGACGCCCCGGTCAGTGTTTCGCCGAACACGGGGTTCGAAGAAGTGCAGCGCCTCATGCTCGAAAAACACGCCCGCTACATTCCCGTCATGGATGGCCCCACCCTGCTGGGTGTGATTTCGTTCTACGACATGGCCGCGGCCATTGTGGCCGCGCAGGCCTTCGAGAACACCATGCTCAAGGCCTATATCCGCGACTGGCCAGGCGACGACCAGGCCTCGGCGTAAGTTTCAGGCCTGTGCGTGGGGCGCCAGTTCACCCCAGGCACGCTCTAGCAGACCCGGGTCGTTCGCAGCCAGCAGGCCAGAATCCGACAGCATGCGCCGCCAGCGACGCGCCCCTGAGCGCCCGCTCTGCCACCCCAACATGCCCTTGATCACCATGCGCAGCGGCACACCCGCCGCTGTCTGGCGCTGCGCGTACTCGGTCATGGCCTGCAGCACCTGCGTGTCATCGGGCTCTGACGCGATCTGCCCCAGCGCCACCGACATCGCCGACAATACCCCCGGCGTATGCCACGCCGCGCGCCCCACCATCACGCCATGAAACGACTCAAGGGCCTCGACGCACTGCGCGGGCTGCGCCAGACCGCCGTTCAGCACAAAGATGGCATCGGGGAAATCAGCCACGAGCCGGGCCGCCGTGTCGTAACGCAGCGGCGGGATTTCACGATTGTGCTTGGGGCTCAGGCCCTTCAGCACCGCGTTGCGGGCGTGCACGATGAACACGCGGCAGCCGGTGTCGTGAATGCGGCCTACAAAGTCACGCACGAAATCGTAGGACTCGTTGTAGTCGAGCCCCAGGCGATGCTTGACCGTGACAGGCACCGAGACTGCGTCCTGCATGGCCTTGATGCAGTCAGCCACGAGCGCCGGCTCGGCCATCAGGCACGCCCCAAAGGCGCCCTTCTGCACCCGCTCCGAGGGGCAGCCGCAATTCAGATTGATCTCGTCGTAGCCCCACCGCTCGCCCAGGCGTGCCGCCTGCGCCAGATCGGTGGGCTCGCTGCCGCCCAACTGCAGGGCAACAGGGTGTTCGGCGGCGTCGAAATCCAGGTGCCGCGGAACGTCGCCGTGCATGAGGGCACCCGTGGTGATCATTTCGGTGTAAAGGCGTGCATGTGGGGCCAGCAGACGGTGAAAATACCGGCAATGGCGATCGGTCACGTCGATCATCGGCGCCACGCAAAGGCGCCAGTCGTCGGGCTTGAGCGCGCCCTTGCAGGCGGATTCGGCAGTTTCTGAAAAGCGGGTCATGGGCGCTATTTTCGCATGCTGCGCAAGGTGGTCTAAAATTCAGCGGGCCTGCCGGCCTGCCCGGCTTCGAGCGCCCGAACAAGAACGCCCCCAGACGTCTTCGCGGCGCAGCCGCCACACCCTGCCCATCAAAGCAAACACACTCATCCATGGCCGTATTCACCCCTGTCAGCCCGGAGGACGCCCGTGAACTGTTGCAACGCTACGAACTGGGAGAACTGGTTTCGCTGCGTGGCATTACCGCTGGCATTGAGAACACCAACTATTTCCTGAATACCACGGCTGGTGAGTATGTACTGACCCTGTTTGAGGTGCTGACGGCCGAGCAACTGCCTTTCTACATTGAATTGATGGGTCACCTGGCCGAGCGCGGCGTACCCGTTCCGCACCCGCAACGCATGCGCGACGGGCAGCGGCTCACCACGCTGCACGGCAAACCCACCGCGATCGTCACCCGGCTGACGGGTGGCTATGAGCCCGACCCAGGCCCGCTGCACTGTGCACTGGCCGGCGAAACGCTGGCTCGCATGCACCTGGCGGCTGCCGATTTTTCCATTCATCAGCCCAACCTGCGGGGTCTGCCCTGGTGGCAGAAGACTGTTCCGCAGGTTCTGCCGTTTCTCGATGAGTCGCAGGCCGAGATGCTGCGCAGCACGCTGGCGGAACAGACCGGGTTCGCGGCATCGCCCATCTACGCCCGCCTGCCCTCCGGCCCCGCGCACTGCGACCTCTTTCGCGACAACGTGCTGTTCGACGGTACCTACGAAACGCCGCGCATGGGCGGCATCATCGACTTCTATTTCGCCGGCTGCGACACCTGGCTTTTTGATGTGGCCGTGAGTGTGAACGACTGGTGCATCGAGCGCGAAACCGGTGCTTTTCTTGACGACCGACTGCAGGCCTGGCTCAAGGCCTATGCCGCCGTGCGCCCGTTCACCGACGAAGAGCGCGAGGTGTGGCCGATCATGCTGCAGGCGGCAGCCGTGCGATTCTGGATTTCGCGCCTGTACGACTATTTCCTGCCGCGTCCTGCTCAGACGCTCAAACCGCACGACCCGCGGCACTTCGAACGGATCCTGCGCCTGCGCCGTCAGAACGCCGCGCCGCGCCTGCCGTGAGCGCCGCCATGCAAGCAGCCATTCTTCCCATCAACGCCGGCTGGTTCTGGATCTACGGAGGCTATCGCATCTGCCGCAGCCAGCCACTCGCCATGTTCTTCTGGAGCATGACGCTGGGCATGCTCATCACCCTGAGCTACCTCGTGCCGCTGTTCGGCCAAATGGCGCTGATCATCGCAACGCCCAGCTTCACCTTCATGACGCTGTCGGCGTGCCGCCGAATTGACGCCGGCCAGCCCATGCAGCTGGGCATGTGGTCGCAGCCCCTGCGCGATTCCAAGGTTCGAAAGCGGCTGTTCGTGCTCGGATTTGCCTACCTCGCCAGCTGCCTCGCGGGCGGGCTCATTGCCACCCTGCCATTTCTCGACGGCCTGACCGCCGCCATTCAGGCGCCCCAGCTCGACGAGCTCGCACTGCTGAAGGCCATACAGGGGCCGATGTTCACGTTCGGCGTGCTGTATCTGGTCATTTCGATGCTCTTCTGGCATGCGCCCGCACTGATTGGCTGGCACGACGTTCCGCTCGGTCAGGCGCTGTTTTTCTCGATGGTGGCCTGCTGGCGCAACAAATGGGCGTTCCTGCTGTACGGTATCAGTTGGGCCGCCATCTTCTTCGGCATTCAGATGGCCGGTTCGCTGCTGGTGGCCATGGGGCTTTCAGCCACGGTGCTGCAACTGATATTGATGCCGGTGAATATCGCAGTCACCGCCGTGCTGTACGCAAGCTTCTACCCTGCCTACGTGAGCGTCTTCAGATCCGCTGAATGATCGTGGCGGTGGCCATGCCGTGGCCGATGCACATCACCTGCAGACCCAGCTCGCCGCCCTGATGCTCGCGGCCGGCGCGCATCGTGGCCATGCGACCGGCACCCGTGGCTCCCCGCGGGTGGCCCTGGGCGATGGCACCCCCCC